>NZ_JAKJSY010000010.1:0-141338 GCF_050337445.1 Vibrio minamisatsumaniensis
GACGAGAAATGTGGACGATGTTGAAACAAGACCAGATAGATGTTGAAGGGCAGACGGCCTTTGAACGATTCTACGCACTCGCAGTATAATTGTATCTGTAGGATGGGTCTGTCACGCCTCTAACTATATTTGCGACAGAACCGGCAACCTTCATCGAGAAAAGAGAAAGCGTTTGAGGCTAGGATGCAAAATCAGGGTTGGCTATTTGGGAACAGAGGTCGAGAGAAGTTAACCATTATCGAGACAGATTACTAGCTTAAATGGTCTGATAATTCCTAAAGCGAAACTGATATACTTGGCTCAAATAAATGGCGAGAACATCTCATGACACAAGACAATAATCCACTTCATGGTATCACTCTACAGAAGCTGCTGACTGAATTGGTTGAACATTACGGTTGGGAAGAGTTGAGTTACATGGTGAATATCAACTGCTTTAAAAAAGACCCGAGCATTAAATCGAGCTTGAAGTTTTTGCGTAAAACAGACTGGGCTCGAGTGAAGGTTGAGTCTATTTACATTGAGCTAAAACAGAAGTCTTAGTCTTCCAAGCGTAAGATAACAAAAAGCCCCGTAAGCTTTCACTTACGGGGCTTTTTTAGTTAATTAGAAAAGAGCTAATTACTTACCAGCTTCTTTATCTGCTTTAACTTTAGCAATCACTTCGTCAGCAACGTTAGTTGGACATGGTGCGTATTGTGCAAATTCCATAGAGAATTGGCCACGACCAGAAGTCATAGTACGTAGGTGACCGATGTAACCAAACATTTCTGAAAGTGGTACGTCAGCTTTAATACGAACGCCAGTTACGCCAGCTTGTTGATCTTTAATCATGCCACGACGACGGTTAAGGTCACCGATAACATCACCAACGTGATCTTCTGGAGTAAATACGTCAACATTCATGATTGGCTCAAGAAGTTGCGCGCCTGCTTTAGGCATAGATTGACGGAATGCACCTTTCGCTGCGATTTCAAATGCGATTGCAGATGAATCGACTGCGTGGAAACCACCATCGTAAAGTTCAACTTCAACGTCTAGCGTAGGGAAGCCAGCTAGTACGCCGTTTTCCATCATGCCAGCAAAGCCTTTCTCAACTGCAGGCCAGAATTCTTTAGGAACGTTACCGCCCACAACAGAAGACTTAAATGTGAAGCCAGAACCCGCTTCGCCTGGTTTGATACGGTAATCGATCTTACCGAATTGACCAGAACCACCAGATTGCTTCTTGTGCGTGTAGCTATCTTCAACTGCTTGAGTGATAGTTTCACGGTAAGCAACTTGAGGAGCACCTACAGTTAGGTCAACGCCGTACGTACGCTTAAGGATATCTACCTTGATGTCTAGGTGAAGCTCACCCATACCTTTCAGGATAGTTTCGCCAGTCTCTTCGTCAGTCTCAACTTGGAAAGACGGATCTTCTGCAACCATTTTACCGATCGCGATACCCATTTTCTCAGAACCGCCTTTATCTTTAGGAGATACAGCGATAGAGATTACTGGAGTTGGGAAAACCATTGGCTCTAGTGTCACTGGGTGCTTAGGATCACATAGAGTGTGACCAGTTTGCACGTTCTTCATACCAACGATCGCAATGATATCACCCGCTTGTGCGCTAGTGAGTTCGTTACGGTCATTAGCTTGCATCTCAACCATACGGCCAACACGTTCAGTCTTGCCAGTGAATGAGTTAAGAATTGTGTCACCTTTGTTCAATTTACCAGAGTAAATACGAACGAAAGTTAGAGCACCAAAACGGTCATCCATGATTTTGAATGCAAGCGCTTTGAAAGTTTCATCAGTAGAAACGATAGCGTGATCGCCAGTTTCTTCGCCGTTCTCGTCCATTAGAGGTTGAGGATCAACTTCAGTTGGTGCTGGTAGGTAATCTACAACAGCATCAAGGATAAGTTGCATACCTTTGTTCTTGAACGCAGAACCACAGAATGTTGGGAAGAATGCGATATCACGAGTACCTTTACGGATACAACGCTTGATGTCTTCAATAGAAGGCTCTTCACCTTCCATGTAAGCTTCCATTAGATCATCGTCTTGCTCTACAGCAGTTTCGATTAGCTCTTCACGGTATTGCTCTACTTCATCAACCATGTCCGCAGGAACATCTGTGATTTCGTAGTTTTCAGGAAGACCAGTTTCATCCCAAACGTATGCTTTACGGCTTAGTAGGTCTACAACACCCACGAACTCGTCTTCACGGCCAATTGGTAGAACCATAACTAGAGGAGTAGCACCTAGAACGTTTTTAACTTGGTCAACAACGTTGTAGAAATCTGCACCCATACGGTCTAGTTTGTTAACGAAGATCAGACGAGATACTTCTGATTCGTTAGCGTAACGCCAGTTAGTTTCTGATTGTGGTTCAACACCACCAGAACCACAGAATACACCGATACCGCCATCAAGAACTTTAAGAGAACGGTATACTTCAACTGTGAAGTCAACGTGTCCAGGAGTATCGATAACGTTTAGACGGTGATCGTTCCAAAAACAGCTTACAGCTGCTGATTGGATAGTAATACCGCGCTCAGCTTCCTGTTCCATGAAGTCAGTCGTTGATTCGCCATCATGAACTTCACCAGTCTTGTGGATTTGACCAGTTAGCTTAAGGATACGCTCAGTGGTAGTTGTTTTACCCGCATCAACGTGCGCGAAAATACCAATGTTTCTGTATTTCGATAAATCTGCCATTGTCTTACTCTGTTAATAGGATATAAAATGCGCGCAGAGTATATCACAATCTGTGAGGACTGATAGCTTTGCATGCATTTGGGACTAAAAAACTTTGCCTTTTCGTAATGAAAACGAAAAAGCACTCTATAAAAACAATCTAAATGATTGTTAGGTTTAGTGCTAACCTAAAGCGTAATTAGCGTTCAAGTTAGACTGATTTTCTGCTGTATAGAGTAGCTGAAGTGCACTCAATTACAACTCATCAAAAGCATTAATTGCCTCTGACAATTTTTTAACTCCGTGAATTTGCATTCCAGGGATTCCTCCCTTAGGCATGTTCGCAGCTGGCACTATCGCCCGCTTAAAACCATGCTTAAACGCTTCATTCAAGCGCTCTTGTCCACTCGGCACAGGTCGAATCTCACCGGCGAGGCCTACTTCACCAAACACCACCACATCTTTAGGTAATGCTCGGTCTCTAAAGCTAGAAAGTAACGCTATCACTAATGCGAGATCGGCACTGGTTTCGGTTACTTTAACACCACCGACGACATTCACAAACACATCTTGGTCAGCCATTTGTAAGCCGCCATGTTTATGCAGCACCGCTAATAACAGTGAAAGCCTGTTTTGCTCTAGACCAACAGCAACACGACGTGGATTAGCTAGCTGGGAATAGTCCACCAGCGCTTGGATTTCAACAAGAAGTGGACGCGTCCCTTCCCAAACCACCATCACTGAACTGCCTGAGGTTTCTTCTTCACCGCGAGACAAGAAAATAGCCGATGGGTTGCTGACTTCTTTCAGGCCTTGGCCTGTCATTGCAAACACACCCAACTCATTGACCGCACCAAAACGGTTCTTGTGACTGCGCAGCGTTCTAAAACGACTATCCGTACCGCCATCCAATAGAACAGAGCAGTCAATAATGTGCTCAAGCACTTTGGGCCCCGCTAAAGTGCCGTCTTTAGTTACGTGTCCAACTAAGAACACTGCAACGTTGTTTTGCTTAGCGTAACGAGTCAGTGCTGTTGCAGACTCACGAACTTGGGCTACGCTGCCTGGCGATGATTGAACATCAGCGACATGCATCACTTGGATCGAGTCGATAACCATGATCTTCGGCTGTTCTCTTTCTGCTACCTGACAGATTTTATCGACATTGGTTTCAGAGAGCATTTTCAAATGATCTTTTGGCAAGCCCAATCGAGAGGCGCGCATCGCAACCTGCTGAAGAGACTCTTCCCCGGTAACATAAAGTGTCGGCAACTGAGAAGAGAGTTGGCACATAGTTTGTAATAACAGTGTTGACTTACCTGCCCCAGGGTTACCACCAATCAGAATCGCGGCACCGGGTACGACACCCCCACCTAAAACGCGATCGAGCTCTTTGAAGCCACTACTGAAGCGTGGAACTTCTTGTAAATCGATTTCAGATAAGGTTTGAACGGATGATTCATTTGTACCGCCAGCGTAACCAGATAGTCTTTCATTACGTGCAACCTGAGGTGAAGCGGCCAATCTAACTTCTGTAATTGTGTTCCAAGCCCCACATGCATTACACTGCCCCTGCCAACGAGGGAAATCAGCACCACAGTCATTACACACATAAGCTCGTTTTGCCTTCGCCATAAAACCTCTATAATTTGCTTGGTAACCAGTAATATTGCTATTCTGTGATCTTATTGACCGTATGCACGAAAATATACATTGCAGTAGGGCCTTGAATGCCTAAAGATCAAGCACAATAAGCCGATAGCAATATAGCAATAATGCACCGCCCATTCTAACAAGAAAAGTATGCAGCAATCTGAAATCCTATCTGTAGCAGAACGACTTATTCCGGCCTACCACGCCGAAGATTTCGAATTCCTTCTTTCGCAAATGACAGAAGGCGAATCGCCATCTCTGAAGCTACTCGTTAAAATGGAACTGAATCGTATCATGGCTCCATGCACAAAGAGCATTGATTTACGTGGGCGTATTGATAATGAGTGTCGTCAATTCACGTTAGATGGCCGTAAACACTGGCTCGATGACATCGCTTTGAACGCCTATCAGCGTGGCACAAAAAAATTTAAAGGTTATACCGAAGGCGCATGGGAAATGGTCATGACGCCACGCACGCAGCCACTTCGTAATATTGTGAACACCGCCTCTAAAAACACTCCCGAGATAACCGATGCGAATAGCCCATATGAAGCCGAGGCGATTAACTTAGGGTATGACTTAAAACGTAAAGAAAACAGGCTCAAGATCAGCTCACAGGTTGAGATGACAACATCTAAAGGTCAAGACTTGCATGGTGTAACGATTGATATCTCGCCATCGGGTGCAAAATTCAAAGTACCGAGCACTTTTCGCTATAGCCTCGGTGAAATCATCTCGGTCAAATTCACAGAGCTGGTTGAAAAATCGCGAGAAAACGACGTCGATAAAGCGATTGACTACCGCATTCTAGGCATTGATGAATCTTATGAGAGCGACGCCGTCAAATTTTTAAGAACCATCAAAGTAAGCGATACGAATATTGTCGCGCGCTTAATTAATGAGTCTTTAAATAGCTCAAGTAAGAAAACTAGCCATGAAAATCAAGATAGGATTATGCGTACCCGTACTCGAGGTATTGAGCACACCTACCTAAAACACACCTGTAATCTACCGCTTTTTTTCAATGGCAGCGAACTCAAGCTTGCCCTGCTCACCGATAACAACCATCCGTTATGGCAATATTGGCACGATGAACGAAACCAGCAAGCTCTGGGGACACTCTTCAACGAAAAAAGAATGAATTTACTGGCTAAGCCCGGGGTCAAGGGAACCAGTAACGTTATCTACTCTTTTACTCACGAACACCAGAATAAGACCTTGTTCTACTCAATGATGTTACCAGAGGCCTCTCGTGAACAAAGGCAATTGTTCTGGCATATCGGTGGTAAACGTAAAAGTTGGAAAGCGTTTAAGTTCTCGGTTTTCGAGCTTTCAGGTGACGAGCGACAAGCCTTAGCGTTACATTCAGAGATGTTAAAGCAAAGCTCTGAACCACTGACTCATTGCTGTATCTTGCAAGAAATCGGCGATCATGAAAGTGCCGCTGATTATCTATTGAGTGAAAAGCCTCGCATTCCAAGCAGCGAACTGAATCAGTTCCGTCACTCACGTGCCGTTATTGGCAATATCCAAAGCCTCTACTTTGATGCCCAAACTCGTCGCAAGGAGCCGAGGTACCAATTTAAGTCTCCGCTTCAACTGACTTCGCAAAATGACGTCACTGTGGACGGATACACCTTAGATATCTCGAAACGCGGACTCAGTATTGCTCTTGAACAACCCATGGTATTCAAGATCGACGACCCGGTATCAGTGAGCTTTAATGAGCTGCAACTCTATGACAGAAGCTTGCCATTAAGCACCGTGCCTTATCGAGTTATTCGTGTGAGCCCAAATGGTCGCAATGTACAATTGGCCATCACTGAGAACGCGAAGACAATGCGCACCATCTCATTTCTCAAGGGACTGATTGATCAGAACCAAAACAAACTGATTAAAAAGAAAGAAATACTGCCAACGCATTCGCTTCTTGAATCACTGCATAATATTTTACTGAGTAAGATGGTCAGCACTCCAATATTCATCGATAAGCCAAGCTCAACATTACGCTGTAAGATCATTGGTGTGAACTTCCCATTAAATAAGCATCTCGCATTACTGGCTAAGCTTGGACACAACCAAAAATTCTCACTCGAGCCTATTTTTAAAGGGCACTCTAACTCGTTGTTAGCTGAGCCATTGAAAAAAATTGCAGGTGCAAAGCCTAAACACCACGATATCTATATTGCTGCGGTTCAGTTTGGCGACAAAATCCAATCAGTACACACAAAACTGGTCAAAGAATTCACGTCGACAAAAGAACGCATCTTATTCATCAAAAAGGCGCAACAACTAGGTGACATATACGTGTTACGAGTCACCACTGCCCCTATTTTTAACCCACTAACGAGCTTATTCCAGTCCGATTTAGAAGAGCTGTCTCGAATAAGCATGCACAAAGCGAAGAAACTAGAAAGTGAGGTTACCGCTTTTGTTGGCTATGGTGAGTTAGATGACATTACTGATGAAGTCTTGATTCGACTAGAACTTACGCACTAGATAACGCTTGCGAGATGCTGGATTAAACAAGAGAAAAAGCAGGCTGATGACCTGCTTTTTTGTCTAATTATCTGTCTATTTATGGCACATGAGTGACGAATAACGTTATCGAGAAAAGAGTTAAGGTTTCGCTTGCCAGCTGATTTTTTGCTGCTTAGCTAATACGCCAGATAAAATACACAGCACCCCGCCCAAGCCTGCATAGCGCACAGCGGTTTGAGCTTGCTGCTCAACTTTCGGTTTCGCATGATAGGCAATGCCTAGGCCCGCTGCTCCCATCATAACTAAATCATTCGCCCCATCCCCCACAGCAATCGTATTGTGCAATTCCAGCTCATACTCGTCAGCCAGTTCAACTAATATATCGGCCTTAGTTTGCGCTGAAACCACATCACCTAACACTTCACCGGTCAATTTACCATCAACAATCTCTAACGTGTTTGACTGAGCATGGTCAAGATTAAGCGTATCCTTTAAGTAATCTGAAAAATACGTAAAACCACCAGATGCGATCGCAGTCTTCCAACCTAGCTTATTCAATGTATTAACCAGTTCAACTAAGTCTGGCATAAATGGCAGAGATTGACGTACTTGTTCTAGAATCGCTTCATCAGCACCTTTAAGTGCACCGACTCGCTGACGCAGGCTCTGTTCGAAATCAAGCTCGCCTTGCATTGCGCGCTCAGTAATATCAGAAACGAGCTCTCCGACACCTGCTCGCTTGGCTATCTCATCGATACACTCAATTTGAATCGCTGTAGAATCCATATCCATCACAATCAAACCGGGTTTGGATAAGTCTGGGACCTCGCTAAGGCAAGCATAATCAAGCTTCAATGCTTGTAAAATTTCTTCGTGAGCAGGGGTTAAACTCCCTGACATCAACGCCACTTCATAATGCCCCACTTTCCATGTTTCTAAAATGGTCGTGTAAGTACCAGTAAAAAAGTCGATATCATCAAAAAATTGTGGGGATAGGTACTCCGCGAATACAATCCAGTTGGCTTTGGCCTTCGCGAGTTGAGAAGCGAAACGCGTCTCGGGGAGTCGAGTAAGTAATGTTGTGTGCCTTTTAATTGGCAGGTATTTCTGAGCGTCCATGTGTATGATTCCTAATTAACTATACTAAACGTTAACCTATTGCAATTTGAAAACGCAAGTCTCAATATGTCTTAATCATAACATTTGTTTATTTCAGGCTTCATGAAACATGAATGAATCATTGTTCTCAATACGTAACGCTTTACGAATGTTAGCCCTCATTTTGTTGGCTACCATGTTCGTTGTAACGATTAAAAATACCGTCGTGATCAGTAAAGGTAACGAAAAAATTCAAGCCAAGCAGCTCGAAACGTTAACTAAGGTTTTGATATCTCAAGCCTCCCTTTCAGCTAGTAAGATGATCACGCAACAAGACCAAGAACGATTACTTGACCTGACGAATCAGCTTTCGAAAGATCGACTGGTATTTGATGCCACGATATATGATGCAGAGGGTATTCGACTGGCTTCAAGTGAAAAAGCACTATCAGTACGCGAAGTACTTGGCTTAGATACACCACTTTCAACAGCAAGTATCGGAAGGCAACAGTTAGTTGAGCCGGTTTATTCACCCGAAAACACAATCATCGGTTTTATTCGAGTAACTTTTGAAACGGGAAAAGTAACGGCAATATCGGATCACCACTACCGCAAAAGTGATCGTTACATGATAGGAATGGTCTTAATGGGCTTCATCAGCGGGGCTCTGTGCGTATTGCTTATTCGAAAAAAACAAACTAAATCCGGTGAGAACTTACTGTTGAAAAATGTAAGCTCATAACAACTCAGCTTCAAAGATCCAATAAAAAGCCCCGACGCTCAGGCAGCAACGGGGCTTTTTGTTATCTGCTAACTTATCAAACTAAGACAAACAAATATTATTCTTGGTCACCAAGTAACACCGAGTCTAGTGCGATAACCATCATGTCGTTGAAAGTCGTTTGACGTTCATCTGATGTGGTTTGCTCACCGGTTTTGATATGATCAGAAACCGTACAAATAGTCAGAGCTTTTGCACCATATTCAGCACAAACTCCGTAGATACCTGCCGCTTCCATCTCTACACCAACAATGCCGTATTTATCCATCACTTCAAACATTTCAGGATCGGGCGTATAAAACAACTCCGCCGAGAACAGGTTACCGACTTTCACGTCGACACCGCGCGCTTTGGCTGCATCTTCTGCCGCTCGCACCATTTTGTAATCCGCAATTGCCGCAAAGTCATGACCTTTAAAACGAATACGGTTTACTTTTGAATCCGTGCATGCGCCCATACCGATCACCACATCACGCACTTTAATATCTTCACTCACTGCACCACAACTGCCAACACGGATGATCTTTTTTACACCAAAGTCTTTGATCAATTCAGTCGTGTAAATCGAACAAGATGGAATGCCCATACCATGTCCCATTACCGAAACCTTACGACCTTTGTACGATCCCGTGTAACCAAACATGTTGCGAACGTCGCACACTTGAACCACATCTTCTAAGAAGGTTTCAGCGATGTATTTAGCACGTAGCGGGTCGCCTGGCATGAGAACTACGTCAGCGAAATCACCCATTTCAGCATTAATATGTGGAGTAGCCATTGAAAATATCCTTAATCTCAAAACAAAAAATCAGAGAGAGGTTCCCCTCTCTCAGTTAACTATTATAAAAAGCTAGTACCGTATCCCATTGGCGACGTCCCAAAGTATGACGCTAAGCTTTGACCGATATCAGCGAAGGTATCACGGCGACCTAGAGAGCCTGCTGGCACCTTTTTACCGTAAACAATCACAGGGATGTGCTCACGAGTATGGTCAGAACCCGGCCATGTTGGATCACAACCGTGGTCTGCAGTTAGGATAAGCACATCATCTTCTTTCATCATATCAATGATTTCGTTGATGCGACCATCGAAGTACTCAAGCGCTGCTGCGTAACCAGCAACATCACGACGATGTCCGTAAGCAGAATCAAAGTCAACAAAGTTAGTGAACACGATCGTATTGTCGCCCGCTTCATTGATCGCTTCTTTGGTGGCTTCAAATAGTGCAGGAATACCTGTTGCTTTGGTTTTCTGAGTGATACCACAACCTGCGTAAATATCTGAGATCTTACCGATTGAGTGAACGTTACCGCCCTTCTCATCAACGAGTTTCTGAAGGATGGTTGCAGCTGGTGGCTCCACAGAAAGATCACGGCGGTTACCCGTACGTTCGAATTGACCTTTGCCCGGACCAATGAACGGGCGCGCGATAACACGGCCGATGTTGTAATCTTCTAGCTCTTCACGAGCAATCTGACAGAGGTCTAATAGGTTCTGCAGGCCGAATGTCTCTTCATGGCATGCGATCTGGAATACTGAATCAGCTGAAGTATAGAAGATTGGAAAGCCCGTCTTCATGTGTTCTTCACCTAGGTTATCTAGGATTTCCGTTCCCGATGAGTGGCAGTTACCTAAGAAATCAGATAAGCCAGCACGCTCTAAAATGCGATCCGTCAGCGCTTTAGGAAAGCTGTTCTCTTTGTCGGTGAAGTAGCCCCAGTCAAACAGTACCGGTACACCTGCGATTTCCCAGTGGCCAGATGGCGTGTCTTTACCAGAAGACAGCTCAGCAGCGTGACCATACGCACCAATGATCTCAACGTCGGCATCCATACCAGGAGCGACACGACCTGTCGACTCTTTGTGAGCCATTGCTAAACCTAGCTTAGACAGGTTTGGTAGCGTCAATGGCCCCTTACGGTCTGCATTGTCTGCAAGACCTTGCTCACAACGTTCTGCGATGTGACCCATTGTGTCCGAACCTACATCGCCAAATTTGTCTGCATCCGCTGTTTCACCGATACCGAATGAATCTAAAACTAAAATAAATGCTCTTTTCATTTTCTTCACCAACTTATTGCTCTTTGCACCAGAACTCTATTTATCGGTATACACGAGGTATACCGATATCGGTTATTTACACGTCTTCAGATCGAATCTGACGGTAAACGTCTGGCGTTGCTTTATATTCTCCGCCCACAGTGATGGCATTTTGTAATGCCGTTGCAGCTTCTTGCCACTGTTGTTCGTTGCGAGCATGAATCATTGCTAATGGTTTATCTTTACTTGCCACTTCACCAAGGCGAATAAAGTGATCAAAACCGACGGCGTAATCAATGCTGTCAGTAGCGACGCGACGACCGCCGCCCATACCAACGACAGCCATGCCAATTGCACGCGTATCCATGGCTGATACCACACCACTTTCTAGCGCGTACACTGGTTTAATTATTTCTGCTTTTTCAAGGTAGCTATCGTAGTTTGTTACGAAATCAGTTGGACCACCAAGACCCGCAACCATCTTACCGAAGCACTCCGCAGCTTTACCGTTATCCAGTACAGCCATCAGTTTTTCGCGCACTTCTTCCGCATCTTTTGCAAGGTTGCCCAGCACCAACATTTCAGCGCACGATGCCAGAGTGATCTCTAACAAACGAGGGTTACGGTATTCACCCGTTAAGAATTGAACCGCTTCGCGAACTTCAACGGCGTTACCCGCAGAAGAAGCCAGAACTTGGTTCATATCCGTTAGGATTGCCGTTGTTTTAGTGCCAGCACCGTTTGCCACTGCAACGATAGATTTCGCGAGCTCTTCAGAAGCTTCATAGGTTGGCATGAACGCGCCTGAGCCGACTTTGACGTCCATCACTAAAGAATCAAGACCCGCGGCCAGTTTCTTCGATAGGATTGAAGCGGTGATGAGCGAGATATTATCGACTGTTGCTGTAATATCACGAGTCGCGTAAACACGCTTGTCAGCAGGAGCTAGATCGCCGGTTTGACCGATGATAGCCACGCCAGCATCTTTAGTTACTTCACCGAACACTTCGTTGGTTGGTGTAATGTTGTAACCCGGAATAGATTCTAGCTTGTCTAACGTACCGCCAGTATGGCCTAAACCACGACCAGAGATCATTGGAACAAAACCACCACATGCTGCCACCATAGGGCCAAGCATCAGAGAAGTGACGTCGCCAACACCACCGGTTGAGTGTTTATCAACGATTGGGCCATCAAAATTCATGTGGCTCCAATCAATCACCATGCCAGAGTCACGCATTGCACACGTTAGCGCAATACGTTCTGGCATCGTCATTTCATTAAAAAAGATTGTCATTGCGAATGCGGCAATTTGACCTTCAGAAACCGTATTTTGAGCGACGCCTTGAATGAAGAAGTTAATCTCTTCTGCTGTTAGGACTTCGCCATCACGTTTTCTGCGAATAATTTCTTGAGGTAGATACATTAGTGCCTCCCGAACTCTAGTGAGTATGGTTTGTAGGGGAAAGAGGTAATATGGAGTGACTTTACGTCACTCCATCAAACAGACTTGTTAAGGATTAATATGCAGTAGGATCTGCAGTTTCGTCTGTCACTTCTAATGTATTAAGAAGGTTAGTTAGTAGGCTTGAAGCACCAAAACGGTAGTGCATGTTGTCTGCCCACTCAGCGCCAAGTAGCTCATCAGCCATTGCTAAGTATAATGCTGCATCTTCAGCAGTACGTACGCCACCAGCAGGTTTGAAACCCACGGTTTTCGCAACGCCCATGTCACGAATAACTTCAAGCATCATGCGCGCGTATTCAGGAGTCGCGTTTACTGGCACTTTACCTGTTGAAGTTTTGATGAAGTCAGCACCTGCTTCGATACAGATTTGAGAAGCTTTCTTGATCAATGCTTCTTCTTTCAGCTCACCAGTTTCGATGATCACTTTAAGCGTGATATCACCGCAAGCTGCTTTACACTGTTTAACGAGTTCAAAGCCAACTTCTTCGTTACCAGCAATAAGCGCACGGTATGGGAATACGACATCAACTTCATCTGCACCGTATGCGACCGCTGCTTTTGTTTCTGCAACTGCAATCTCGATGTCATCATTACCATGAGGGAAGTTAGTTACAGTCGCAATGCGTACTTCTGGAGTACCTTGCTCACGCAACGCTTTCTTAGCGGCTGGGATAAAGCGAGGGTAAATACAGATTGCAGCAGTGTTGCCTACCGCTGTTTTCGCGTCATGACAAAGCGCGACGACTTTTTCAGTCGTGTCGTCGTCATTTAGCGTCGTTAGGTCCATAAGTTTAAGTGCACGTAGAGCTGCTGCTTTTAAATCGCTCATTTCTATCTCCGATCAATATATTCAAATAGTTAACTACTTCACCATCCATCCAGTATAGATGGAAATTTTAGTCATGCTCAGTAGTCACAAATGAACGGACTTGGTTCCTTGAAGACTTGATAGCTTTCGCCACCAATTGCAATCCTTGTCACCGCACAGTACCAGTTTGGTCTATGGCACAACAAATCAGTCATGTTGTGTCTAACATCTATAGCGTATTGCTAAATTTGGCTTAATCCCAGAAAAATAACACCAGCGTTGTATTAACGGTTACTTTCTTGCCAACAAGAGACATCCTATCCCTTAAAGTTATACATTATAGATATCCATCAATAAATTGTAGTGCTCCTTAGAACGCAAACGGTTTGTATCTCAAAAAAACATTTTAGGCCTAATACAAGCTCTAAGTCACAACTCAGAATCACTAAGCCTAAAAACAAAAAAGCCCCGCAGCAATCTCTTGCTACGGGGCGATATTATAATGGCGTCTATATATCGATTTCTAACTAATTAGAAAGACAGGAAGAAGCCAGCAATTGTTGCTGCCATCAAGTTAGATAGAGTACCCGCTACAACCGCTTTAACACCCATACGTGCGATGTCGTGACGACGGTTTGGAGCAATACCACCTAGACCACCTAGAAGAATCGCAATTGAAGAAAGGTTTGCGAAACCACACAGTGCGAATGCGATGATAGCTTGAGTCTTCTCAGACATCACTTGACCCGTCGCTGCAACTACTTGAGCATTGTCACCAACGTATGGTACGAAGTTTAGGTATGCAACGAATTCGTTAACCACGGTCTTCTGACCAATGAAAGAACCCGCAATAGTTGCTTCTTCCCATGGAACACCAATGATGAATGCTAACGGTGCGAAGATCCAACCTAGAAGAAGTTCTAGAGTTAGGTTTTCCATACCGAACCAACCACCGATGCCACCTAGGATACCGTTAATAAGAGCGATTAGACCGATGAATGCTAGTAGCATTGCACCTACGTTAAGTGCTAGTTGTAGACCAACTGACGCACCGCCAGCAGCTGCATCGATAACGTTAGCAGGCTTGTCGTCGCCACCGTCGATGTCTGAACCTAGGTTCTCATCAACTTCCTCAGTTTCAGGCTTGATGATTTTAGCGAAGAGTAGACCACCCGGTGCAGCCATGAATGACGCTGCCACTAGGTACTCTAGAGGAACACCCATAGATGCGTAACCCGCTAGTACACCACCAGCAACTGAGGCTAAACCACCACACATTACTGCGAATAGTTCAGAGTTAGTCATTTTAGGAACAAATGGACGAACAACCAGAGGGGCTTCCGTTTGACCAACGAAAATGTTTGCTGCTGCAGACATTGACTCGGCGCGAGAAGTACCTAGCGCTTTCTGAAGACCACCACCAAGAATCTTAATAACAACTTGCATCGCACCAATGTAGTAAAGTACAGAGATAAGAGCAGAGAAGAAGATCAGTGTTGGTAGAACTTGGAATGCAAAGATAAAACCGATACCGTCAACAGAGAAGTTAACAAGACTACCAAATAGGAAGCCAGTACCATCTTTACCGTAGTCGATCACGTTTGCTACACCAGCAGAGAAACCTGCAAGTAGATCACGACCCCAAGGGATGTAAAGTACGAATGCACCAAGTGCGAATTGGATAGCGAAAGCGCCACCCACTGTTCTGATATTAATTGCTTTGCGGTTATCGGATAGTAGAACTGCGATTGCGATCAGTGCAACCATACCGACTAGGCTCATAAACAGGCTCATAGTTTATGACTTCCTTATTAGTTATTTATTGGCGTGTGACAAAAAGGGGCTATAAAGCGGGGGTAATTATACTCATGCGACCATGAATAAAGTAATGCCGCCTTCACACTTTCGTACAAGATTCATGTCGCATTCATGCGCAAATGTGAGATAAATCACATCACAAGTGCAATTTACGCAAACGATAAACAAAAACCTTCGAATTTATTCACATATACCGAATGCACGATGGCTATTATGCCAAATCTGCGTTACAACCGATTGCTTTGTCTCTTTTCTAATCAAAACAAGCTCATTTAATATCTTAGTTAAATACTTGGAATGATTACGTTTTCCCTGATTTCCATGGATAGGCATATCTGGAGCATCAGTTTCAATCACCAAGTATTCAAGGGGCAATTTCGCGATGGTTGTGCGTGTTTTTTGCGCTCTTGGATAAGTAATGGTTCCACCGACACCAATGTAGAAACCAAGCTTGATCCATACTAAAGCTTGCTGTTCACTCCCAGAAAAGCCGTGAATGACCCCCCCAAAAGTGAACTTATGCCGCTTTATTAGCTCAATGAGTCGGTTATAAGACTTCCTCTCATGGATGATCAAAGGCAGCTCAAACGCCTTGGCAAGCTCCATTTGTTGGATAAAAAAACGCTCTTGTTTCTCTCGTTCAACGTCCACAAAAAAGTCGAGTCCACACTCGCCAATCGCCACACACTGACGTGCTTTTGAAGCAAGCAATTGGCGAAGCTCTTCAAATTGCACCTCATCGGCTTGCTCTAAAAAGTAAGGATGAAAGCCTAACGCGTAGTAAACATTGGGATGAGATTGAGCGATGTTACCGAGTTTCTTCCAGTTACTTTGACCGATAGAAGGGATGAGTAATTTCTCAACTTGAGCCTGTTTGGCTTCATTGAGGTAACCATCAATACTTTGATCAGGTGTAAAACCTTGCTCAAACGCCTCAAAATCCGCATGGCAATGGGTATCAAACAGTGGAAAATCATTTGTCTGCGATGTCATCTTCTCCACCTTCTGGCTGTTCTCCTCGAGGATCACGACGATAAGCGACACAGCAGCGCTTATTTTCAGGCGTTAAACCAAGCTCTTCACACCACTTATCGTATCTTTTAATCCAAGCTCTTATCCAACCCAGCATACTTGCCCCCCCAGCCTTCAAACCTTAAATAAAACGCATTAAAAAACGCCTATTGCAGAACAATAGACGTTTTTGTTTCACTCGAATAGAGCGCGGAGAAATTAGTGCTCGCGCGTCGCTCGGAATTGAACGTCTGGGAAACGTTCAGCAGCTAAGTTCAAGTTCACCATGGTTGGTGCGATGTAAGACAAGTTATCACCACCATCTAGCGCGAGGTTAGATTGGTTCTTACGTTTGAACTCTTCAAGTTTCTTAGCGTCATCGCACTCAACCCAGCGAGCGGTTGCAACGCTAACGCCTTCGTAGATAGCTTCGACGTTGTATTCCGCTTTCAAGCGCGCTACAACCACGTCGAACTGAAGTACACCAACCGCACCAACGATCAGATCATTGTTCTGCATAGGACGGAATACTTGTACTGCGCCCTCTTCTGAAAGCTGAACCAAGCCTTTTAGAAGTTGCTTCTGCTTCAGTGGATCGCGCAGACGAATACGACGGAATAGCTCAGGTGCGAAGTTAGGAATACCAGCGAACTTAAGGCTCTCACCTTGAGTGAAGGTATCACCAATCTGGATAGTACCGTGGTTATGTAGGCCGATAATATCACCCGCGTATGCTTTTTCAGCGCGTGCACGGTCTCCCGCCATGAACGTTACCGCATCAGAGATACTGACACTCTTACCCGTACGAACATGGTTCATCTTCATACCTTGGTTGTAAGTCCCCGAAACGATACGCATGAATGCGATACGGTCACGGTGTTTAGGGTCCATGTTTGCTTGGATCTTAAACACGAAACCAGAGAACTTCTCTTCTGTTGCTTCAACATCACGCTCGTTCGCTTGACGCGTTTGAGGAGCTGGAGCCCATTTCGTTAGACCATCAAGCATGTGGTCAACACCAAAGTTACCTAATGCAGTACCGAAGTAAACCGGCGTTAGTTCACCAGCAAGGAACAGTTCGCGGTCAAACTCAGGGCATGCGCCAATAACAAGCTCTAGCTCTTCACGTACGCTGCTCGCCAGATCTTCACCGACCGCTTCATCGAGCTCAGGGTTATCGAGACCTTTGATGATACGAACTTCTTGAATCTCATGGCCGTGGCCAGATTCATACAAGATCGTTTCATCACGGTGAATGTGGTAAACACCTTTAAACTCTTTACCACAACCAATTGGCCATGAGATCGGCGCACAAGCCATACCCAGCTCACTCTCGACTTCATCAAGCACTTCCATTGGGTCACGAACGTCACGGTCAAGTTTGTTCATAAACGTGACGATTGGCGTATCACGCAGACGCGTGACTTCCATCAGTTTACGAGTACGATCCTCGACACCTTTCGCAGCATCGATAACCATCAAACAAGAGTCAACCGCTGTTAGTGTACGGTACGTATCTTCCGAGAAATCTTCGTGTCCGGGAGTATCGAGTAGGTTTACTAGGCAATCATTGTATGGGAATTGCATTACCGACGTAGTTACCGAGATACCACGCTCTTTTTCCATCTCCATCCAGTCAGACTTAGCGTGCTGGTTGGAGCCACGGCCTTTTACGGTACCCGCTTTTTGAATCGCGTTTCCGAATAAAAGAACTTTTTCAGTAATCGTGGTTTTACCCGCATCCGGGTGAGAGATAATCGCAAACGTTCTACGTTTGCTCACTTCTTGTTGGAAAGACATAGTCGTCCTTTGCTGATCTAAAGCGTAAAAAGGGCAAGTAGATAATACTTGCCCTTGAATTCTGTGTGCGGATTATACAGAAAGCAAGCCACTTTCTAAAGGGTCAGTTTACACCCTATTTTATCGCTGATTCTCTGCTTAGCTAAAAGCCACAGCATGACTAGCTAAAAGACATAAAAAGATAACTCATAATGATAGCATCTTCATTGCCTTGCTTGGTTGGGTAATAGTTACGACGACGGTCGACTTCATTAAAGCCAGCCTTCTCATAAAGATTGAACGCATTCACATTACTTTCGCGAACTTCCAGCCAAGCACTTTCGGCGCCAGCTTGTTCACACATATCAAGAAAGTGCTCAACCAAAGCTTTACCGTAGCCTTTGCCTTGTTGGTTCGGATCAACCGCTATCGTCAGCAAAGTCACTTCACCAACAATATTCTGAGCATAGAAATAACCGACAACTTCTCCATCCACTATTAAAACACGATGGCAACCTCCACGGCTATTCAGTTCACGGATCATACTTTCAGACCAAGGATGAGAGTGCGCCGCTTGCTCAATGTTCCAAATGGCGTCGAGATGTTGTTGTGAAGTCGGTAAGAATTGATTAGTCATAAGCACAAATTTGTTGCCATAAGTCGCGACGATGTTGGTTATTACCGTTAATGTCAGACAGTAATGGCGATTGAAGTGTTTTTAGCTTCAGCTCTTGGGTCGACTCGCAACCGGCAAACCACACCCACTCAACCGAGCTTAAATCGACAGTAGACAAGTGCTGTGGTTGGAGGTGCAAAGCCTGAGATAAGTCGAGCTTGATACTTTTAAGTACGCGTTCAAACATCACGGCGAGATCTTCCTGAGGTTTTTCAGGCGAAACCAACAGTAATTTGCAGTCACTCGATAGCGGAATCAATTCAGATTCATACCCCGCTAAACGCTCTGGGTGACTTAGCTCCCATTGGCTAATGCCCATCTCTTGTAGGTATTGCGCGTGTGTTTGTGACATATCTTACGGTAGTAACCTTAGGTTTATTCGAGCTTAAGTTTATTCGAGCCGAAGTTTATTCGCGTCGACGCTTATTGAAACCGGGGGCTTGGTCGATTTCATTGTCTCAAAACGGTGTCTCTTAAAAGAGACTGTATTAGCACTGGGCTGATACTAACAAAAAATAAAGGAGCATCAAGCTCCTTTATTTAGACAAAATCAGCTTATCTCTTATTGCGTGATGAATCTGCTTATAAGTCGTTAAATTCGGGGCTGTAGGCAATCTCACCAGAATGCCCCGTAAACGCACCGTCTACCAACTCAATCGCTTGAAAAGCACCTTCTGGCACATCCCAAACACAACTCAGACCAAACTCACTCGCAGCCTTGAAACCAAAGCGACGGTAATAAGCAGGATCACCTAACACAACACAAGCTGGATAGCCAAAATCAACTAAGGTAGAAAAAGCGTCTTCAACTAAAGAGGTCGCCACACCTTGATTACGAAACGCTTCTTTTACAGCAAGAGGCGCAAGGCCTTGCCAGTTATTATCTTCACCGTGAAGGGTTATAGGGCTAAACATCAGGTGACCCACTACCTCGCCTTCATCAGAGCAAGCCACCAACGATAACGTTAAATGACTATTCTCACGTAAGCTCATCACCAAATTAGCTTCGGCATCCGTTTCAAAAACAGATTTTAATAAACGATCAATGACAAGTATATCTGCTGGTGCTTCAGTTCGAATAAGCATTCATTACCTCACTTTGTGTGTCTGGGGATTGTACTCCCTTCTGCACAAAATCAGCTAATTGATTTAACAAAGTTTTCATAGGCTTTGGCAATAAATCCAAATCGACGCTATCCATCAAGTTTTTAACCTCTAATCCGAGCTCGGTATCGCCCTCAATAGAAAGTCGACGTTGAAAGAACATCGTATCAGGATCCTCTTTACGTCCTGCAATAAGCACAAGGTCATTAAGATTACCACTAAAGCTTACATCCTCAACAACCTCTTTATCAGCGACAACCAGTTGCTCATTTTTATAGCTAATACACCAACTCAAGCTCATATCTTTTATTGAGACTTTCAACCACTTGCCTTCTAAAAACTCAAAATCACCATCTTCTAAAGCCTCTTTAAAAACATTATTCAATGCTTCTAACAAGGCTTTTTTTTGTACTTTTTTAGGCAATAATTGGACTGGAGATCGCAAAATTGATGCGGCATTTTGAACTAGTTGAGTGCGAATCTTGTTTATCACGTGACTTATCCGTAACTTTGTCAATAATATAGAAGGCATCATAAATGATGTTAAGAACTCCGTTACTGTTGTGTGTCAAATTTGCACCTCTTTGATACCCGGCCTTGGATACCCTAAAATCGCCGTTATAGTAACTGAGTGAACAAAAAACACAGCGTACAGCTGCACTCACAAGGTAAATAATGATTACACTAAAACCTAATCAGCATTTAACATTTGTGAATATTTACGTTATTGGAGAATTGGTAGTACTTTGATGCCTCCCCAGCAATTACAACATTGGTTTACTCAGTTAACTGCAAACAGCCCGTTCTTTTTTGCAGTTCTTGATGCTCAACACAATTACTTGATGGTGAATGAGCGTTACTGTGACATTGCTGGTTTGAGCAAAACTGAACTTGTCGGCATGAATGATCGCCAAACATTAGGTGAGCAATTCTACCAACACCTCAAACCTTATTACGAACGTGCGTTCAATGGTGAAACGATTGAAGCCGAAGTGACACTCAACGAGACGAACCTCGATACCAGCCTTCATTTCAGTCTTTCTCCACTGATGAATGACTCCCAAACGGACTACATTGTTTTTCATGCCTTCGACACATCAGAAAACCAAGTACTAGTTCGTTCTTTAGAAGAATCCGAAACGAAATTCCACAAACTATCCCACTTGCTCCCAGACGGTTTACTGTTAGTTGAAAGTGACTACATTATGTCATCCAACCCAGCGGCTGCACGTCTGCTTGGCTTTAACTCCACAACCGAGTTGATCGGCGAAGAGTTAGGGCGCTTATTTATCGACGAACAAACCAAAACAGTCTTCAACAATGACATCAGTTCTATTATTTCGGAGTCTGGTTTAGTTTGCTTAACGGGTGCCCGATGCGGCTTTGAACGTAAGGTTCAACTTAACATCGACTCCACTGTCGTCTTAGGGAGCAACACCCAACTGGTTCTGATCCAAGATGCACAAGACACCGCAAAGCAGTATTCATCCGCAAACTGTGAAGATGTCTACATTGACGCGCTGACCAAACTCTATAACCGGGTAGGGTTTACCAAGCGCCTTGAGCAGTTTATCCATAATGACACACCTCTGGTCATGCTCTATTTAGACATTGATAACTTCAAGAATATCAATGACTCACTTGGTCATCACATCGGCGATAAAGTCATTAAGGAGGTCGCTTCACGCTTAAAACGCTTGTTGCCCCGCCAAGCGGTCGTAGGACATTTAGGCGGAGATGAATTTGGAATTATTATTCCAGACCCCGAACATCCACGAACACCTGAGATGCTCTCTGAAAAAATAATTGCTCTCATCAATCAACCCTTCGATCTTCACCACTTTAGTAAACGCTTAGCCTGCTCGATCGGCAGTGTGCTCTACCCACAAGATGGAGTAGACGCACGTATCTTGTTGCAAAATGCCGATACCGCAATGTATGAAGCTAAAGATCGGGGTCGCAACCGCCTGATTAAGTTCAACGAGCAGATGAACAAAGAAGCACGTATGCGTCTGTGGCTTGAAATCGAGTTACAAAAAGCGCTGCAACAGAATGGGCTCGAAGTTTGGTATCAGCCAAAGGTCAACGCGCGTGACTTCACTATCAACGGCGCTGAGGCTCTAGTACGTTGGAAGCACCCTGTTGAAGGCTATATCAGTCCAGCAGCATTCATCCCAGTAGCGGAGCGAGCGGGTCTTATCGAGCAGCTTGGTCGTGTCGTGATGCGTGAAGTCTTTACTACGGTTAAGCGCTGGAAGATGCAAGGTATCTTGCCCGGTAGAGTTGCGATTAACTTGTCTCCAGAACAATTTGGCAACCCAAAACTGATTGATTACGTAGAGAAGCTGGTACGCTCTACAGAGTTAGATCCCAGTGCGATTACATTTGAGTTAACAGAAAGTGCGGTCATGAGCGATAGTGAGCACACACTGCAAATGCTGAATGCAATTAAGAGACTTGGCTTCGCGTTATCCATCGACGATTTTGGAACCGGTTATTCATCACTCTCTTATCTGGCTCGTTTCCCAATTGATGAGCTCAAGATTGATCGTGCTTTTATTTCTGATATCGATACGCTACCAAAACAGATCACTGTCATTGAAAACATCATCAATCTAGGAAAATCTCTCGATTTAACCGTAGTGGCTGAAGGTGTCGAAACCAGTGAGCAAGCAACTCTATTGTCTAATCTCAACTGCAGTTCAATTCAAGGCTTCCATTTCTATCGTCCTCAGCCAAAACAAGATGTTGAAGAGTTGTTCGCCCAAAACCGTCGTCATAAGAACTGATTAGATGTTTCGCACACAGCCCCATTCTTCAATCAAAGCCGCACACAAACCAGCGCGAGTCAGTCGCTCAAGTGGAGTAAAAGCAGATTTATCCATCTAAACCTGCCTTACATCAATTCCGTCATTCATAATTCTTCATAAAATGCTCGCTTCAACTTAATACTACTGGTAGTGAGCAAATGGAACTCTTATGCCCAGCGGGTAACTTACCTGCTTTGAAAACCGCTATTGATTGCGGTGCGGATGCTGTCTATATCGGATTCAAAGACGATACCAATGCCAGACACTTTGCAGGCCTTAACTTTGCGGGTAAGAAGCTCGATCGTGCTGTGCAATATGTGCATGACCACAACAAGAAAATTCATGTCGCCCTCAATACATTTGCTCACCCAAATGGCTTCAACCGTTGGACTAATGCCGTAGACAACGCCGCCGCACTGGGTGTTGATGCGCTGATCATTGCAGACATCGCAGTGCTTGAGTACGCAGCAAATAAGTACCCAGATCTAGAACTACACCTATCAGTACAAGCATCTGCGACCAATGCAGCGGCTATCGACTTCTACCATAAAAACTTCAACGTTAAGCGTGTCGTACTGCCACGTGTGTTGTCGATTCATCAGGTCAAACAGCTTTCTCGTAATATCACTTCTGACGTTGACCTTGAAGTATTCGCTTTTGGTAGTTTATGCATCATGGCAGAAGGCCGTTGTTACCTCTCTTCATACATGACAGGTGAATCACCCAATACCGTTGGTGCTTGTTCTCCGGCGAAATACGTTCGCTGGCAAGAAACAGAAACCGGCTTAGAGTCTCGCTTGAACGAGATCCTTATCGATAAGTACGAAGCAGGTGAGAACGCAGGTTACCCAACGCTATGTAAAGGCCGCTTTGAAGCAGAGATCGATGGTGAGCGTAAGCGCTATCACGCACTTGAAGAGCCAACTAGCCTAAACACGCTATCCATGTTGCCAGAGCTTTTCGCGGCGAATGTGGCCTCGGTAAAAATTGAAGGCCGCCAACGCAGCCCTGCTTATGTTGAACAAGTCACTCGTACTTGGCGCGCAGCTATCGACCGCTACTTAGCGAACCCAGAACAATACCAAGTGGAACAAGCTTGGAATGCGACACTGGCCAATGTATCGGAAGGTACACAAACCACGCTTGGTGCTTACCACCGTAAATGGCAATAGCGCCAAATGGAGAACTCAATGAAATACGCATTAGGCCCGCTACTGTATTTTTGGCCAAAACAAGACGTTGAAAGCTTCTATGAGCAAGCGAAATCAAGCTCTGCCGATATCATCTACCTAGGTGAAGCGGTATGTTCAAAGCGTCGCGAAATGAAAGCGCAACACTGGATGGACATTGCCAAAGAGTTGTCTGCTTCAGGTAAGCAAGTCGTCCTCTCGACCATGGCATTGCTCGAAGCGCCAAGCGAAGTCAATATCATGAAGAAGTACATCGACAATGGTGACTTTGCGATCGAAGCCAATGATGTCTCTGCCATTCAACTCGCCAGCGAAAGCAAAGTACCTTTCGTCGTTGGCCCTGCGGTAAACACTTACAACGCACGCACGCTGAACCTGTTTTTGAAACAGGGTATGACGCGTTGGTGTATGCCCGTTGAGCTTTCTCGCGAATGGCTAAGCAACGTAATGACGCAGTGTGAAGAGCTGAACATCCGCAATAAATTCGAAGTTGAAGTGTTTAGCCACGGTTACCTGCCGCTGGCTTACTCGGCACGCTGCTTTACCGCTCGTGCTGAAAATAAAGCCAAAGACGATTGCGAAACCTGCTGTATCAAGTATCCAACCGGGCTACAAGTAGAAAGCCAAGAAGGCCAATCAGTCTTCAACCTTAATGGTATCCAGACGCAATCAGGCTACAGCTACAACCTAGTCAATGATTTACCGAACATGCACGATTTGGTTGATGTGGTTCGTTTGAGCCCACTCGGTATTGACACCTTCTCTGAAATCAATAACTTCAGAGCGAACGAGCAAGGTCAAAAACCGATGAAGATTGAAAGCCGTCAATGCAATGGCTACTGGCATCAACTTGCAGGTTTAGACGTTAAGAACATCTAGTTCCTCGTATTAGACTAACCAGCAACAGACACCAAAAAGGTCTAGCATTCGCTAGACCTTTTTAATTCGACTTAAGAAACACGACCTATACCGCTGCGGTCTCCATCGCTGAGGCATCGAGCTTCTTTAGGTCTTTGTAAAGCATCACCATCACGACCACACTGAGCGCGATGTTAGACAGTGGGTACGCAATCCAGATCCCCGGCACACCGTACAGCTTAGGCATAATGTACAAGAAAGGTAACTGGATAAGCATATTGCCTATCGTGACAAACATCGCCTTGCTGCCCTTATTCACCGCCTGATAGTAAGCACCCGCTACCACCAAGAAGCCATCAAGCGCCAAGGCAAACATGTGCAGTCGAATCCCCAACACGGTGTACTCAACCAACTGAGGTTCATCCGAGTTAAATACTGACACAAACTCACGAGGGAACGCGTTCAGAAGCAGTACAAACGCCACACCAATCAATACTGAACTCATCATCGCAATTTTAAGTAACTTACGAATATTCGCTTGATTACGCGCACCATGGTTATAGCTCACTAAAGGTTGCATACCGTTAGCGATACCTTCCGCCGTGAGATAATAAACTGTCACGATGTAGCCCAAAATCGCGTAAGCGCCGATCATCAACTGGTCGCCATATTGAGCAAACAAGGCATTGTGCAACGCCACCATCATTGAACCATAAGCGTACATAAAGAAGCTTGATGTACCAATGGCGAAGATTTGTGGAATCACATCCAGCTTCAATCTCAACTCATTCCAACGTAAACGTAGGTTTGCTCGACGTGAGAAGAAGTAAGCCAAGCCAAGGCCCGTTACCACAAACTGAGCAATCGCTGTTGCTAATGCCGCGCCCGTCAACTCCCAACCATAAAGAGCGATAAACAGGTAATCGAGTGCAATGTTAATCACTGCACCAACGATCATCAGTATCGTCGCTAAGTTCGGGCTGTCATCGTTACGCAGTAGAAACGGCATCGCGATCGAGCCAAGTGTGAAGACACTGGCACCAATTAAGATATGCAAGTATTGCAGGCCAAGTTCATACACCCGCCCTTCAGCACCCTGCCAAAGTAAAAATTGATCAGCAAACAAAAACAGTATGGCTGAAACAATCGGCGTTATCGCCAACAATAAGGTGAGGCCGGTAGCTAAGATCTGTTTAGCACCTTGAGTATCTTTTTCACCTTGGCGAATCGAGACAAGCGCACCCGTCCCTACCCCAACCAGCATACCAACACCAAGAATCGAACCAATCACAGGCCACGCCACATTAATGCCGGCAAGACCATCAGCCCCCACATAGCGACCAATGAAGATGCCATCCACCACTTGGTACAGTCCATTAACCAACATGGCCGCTACGGTAGGAATAGTGTATCGCCAAAATTGGCGACTAATTGAGTTACTCATCTCTTACTCTACTTTCATTTGTGAGCCACATATCAATGGGATATGACGCTAAAAATCAGTTAACAAGGCTAACTAAATATTTAAATTATTTACTTCAAAGCTTTATTTAATAATAGGTTTAACTGCTGAGATTCTTGCTCAGACAAGCGGCTTTCCAGAATTTGGGCCATCACCTGATAAATTTTGCTCTCTTCTTTCAAACCCACTTCAGCTTTCTGGGTTAAAATGACCAATTTAGAGCGCGCATCTTCCGGAGAGGGTTGACGTTCAACGAGTCCTTTTCTCTCTAGTCTTTGAACCATAGTGGTTGCGGAAGGTTTAGTTACCTGCATCTCAACCGCAAGGTCTGTGAGTCGAATAGGTTCTGGTGCAGCTTGAATGACCTTCAAATAATCGTATTCGTTGAAGCTCAATTGACAGATAGGATCTTCATTAACTTGAGTGCGCCATACCTTAGAGGCGAAGCGTTCAATCTTTTCTAAATTCTGGTTCAGCATACTTACCCAATCAAAGTATTGCATTTAGTTAGCAAGACTAACTATTCTAATGCTGTGTATTTAAAAAGCAATCGAAATGAAATCGGACATATAAAAAAAACCGCTGACAGGCAGCGGTTTCTTAAATTTCTAATCTGTCTTTTATTTCGCTTTAGCTTCTTCTTCAGCTTCTGCCTGTTTAGCGGCGGCTAATTTAGACTGCGCCAAATGTTCGGCTTTAAGCGTGCTAAAAATACGACTTAGCTCTAAGAAAGAATAACGATGCTCAACGTATTCATATACGTTAAACGACAACGCTAGCTTGTACAAAGAGATCGCATTTGCGTAGTCACCATTCATGTGGTGGCGCTTAGCAAGGTAGAAGTATGTCTCAGTAAGGCGTTGAGCAAGAAGCGTATTATCTCGCGTACCGGCTAGGATCGCTTTAAAGGCTTGCTCTTCAGTAATATCGTCAAGCATGATAGCCACTAACACCCATCCCCACTGCTCATCACGGTTCTCATAACGCGCTTGCAAATCAAGCTTGGCTTGCTCTGGCGTGAGTTCATGTTGGATGATGTAAAGCCAAAGGGCACGAAATGGATCACTCGGATCATCAGCGTAGTGCTTCATCATCTCTTCATTGGCTAAGTCATAACGCTCACCATAATAAAGCGCGATAGCACGGTTTCTTTCTGCATATGAGTTTGCAGGATCCAGCTCTAACGTAGAATCAAAAGATTCATAAGCGGTATCAAACTCCCCAGCCTGCGTAAAGTAAACACCCAAAAGATTAAAAATATCAGGTTGAGCAGGGTTCAATGAAAGAGATTGATTGTAGTCGAGACGGGCGAGATCACGTAGGCCAACACTGTCGTAGTAGTTGCCACGTTCAAACAGCATCTTAGCTCGAACTTCATCGTTCAAATCTGGACGCAGTAAGAGCTGACTAAGGCGTGCTATCTGAATTTCTTGTTGAACACTCGGTTGAAGCGGTACCGCCATTGGTGGATAAACCCAACGTGAGGTGTTATCTGATGTTGTCGCACAACCTGTTAGTACAAGCAGTAAACACATACTCACGGTTTGAAACCATTTCACAAATAATTACTCCTGTTATGACCGCAATAAAAAAGGGAGCGATATGCTCCCCTTTATAACATGCTTTGTTGCCGATAGGTTAGAAATCACTAAAAAGCGATATCACCATCGACACACTGAGAATTACTCAGCAGCAGGTGCTTCGCCTTCAGCTGGCGTTTCAACTGCTTCTTTCATGCTTAGACGTACACGGCCTTGACGGTCAATTTCAAGAACCTTAACAGGAACTTCTTGACCTTCAGTTAGGTAGTCAGACACTTTCTCAACGCGCTTGTCAGCGATTTGAGAGATGTGTACTAGACCATCTTTACCTGGAAGGATAGTAACGAATGCACCGAAGTCAGCTAGACGAGCAACTTTACCTTGGTAAATGCGGCCAACTTCAACTTCAGCTGTGATCTCTTCGATACGACGGATAGCTTCTTTAGCAGCTGCGCCTTCAGTAGCAGCAATCTTGATTGTGCCATCGTCTTCGATTTCGATTGTCGTACCCGTTTCTTCACAAAGAGCACGGATAACGGCGCCGCCTTTACCGATAACATCTTTGATCTTATCAGAGCTGATTTTCATTGTGTGGATACGTGGAGCGAATTCAGAGATATCTTCACGAGCACCAGAGATAGCTTCATCCATGACAGAAAGGATGTGCTTACGTGCACCTTGCGCTTGGTTAAGTGCAATTTGCATGATCTCTTTAGTGATACCTTCGATCTTGATGTCCATTTGAAGTGCAGTGATACCAGCGTTAGTACCTGCTACTTTAAAGTCCATGTCACCTAGGTGATCTTCGTCGCCAAGGATGTCAGAAAGAACAACGAAATCGTCGCCTTCTTTAACAAGACCCATTGCGATACCTGCAACAGAAGCTTTGATTGGAACACCAGCATCCATAAGCGCTAGAGATGTACCACATACAGAAGCCATTGAAGAAGAACCGTTAGATTCTGTGATTTCCGATACAACACGAACGGTGTATGGGAATTCTTCAACAGAAGGCATTACCGCTTGGATACCACGTTTAGCAAGCTTACCGTGACCAATTTCACGACGCTTTGGAGAACCAACGAAGCCCGTTTCACCTACACAGTATGGAGGGAAGTTGTAGTGTAGAAGGAAGTTGTCTTTCTTCTCACCCATTAGGCTGTCGATGATTTGAGCATCACGTTGTGTACCAAGCGTTGCAGTAACAAGTGCTTGAGTTTCACCACGAGTGAATAGAGAAGAACCGTGTGTACGTGGAAGAACACCAGTACGTACGTCGAGTGCACGAACCATGTCTTTTTCACGGCCATCAATACGTGGGTTACCAGCGATGATGCTGCGACGTACAACCGTTTTCTCTAGATCGTGGAAGATAGAATGAACTTCTTTTAGGTTCACATCTTCATTTTCAGATACTAATACTTCGTTAACTTCATCAGCGATTGCGTGAATGCGATCGTAACGAGTCATTTTTTCAGTAATTTGGTAAGCTTCAACTAATTTAGCTTCTGCTAGCTCAGCAATGCGAGAGTTAAGAGCCGTGTTCTCTTCTGGAGCAACCCAACCCCATGATGGCGTCGCCACTTCAGCAGCGAACTCATTGATTGCTTTGATCACAACTTGCTGTTGGTCGTGACCGTAAACAACAGCTGAAAGCATTTCTTCTTCAGATAGATTATCTGCTTCAGACTCAACCATGAGTACTGCGCCTTCTGTACCAGACACAACAAGGTCTAGTTTAGAGTTTTCAAGCTCAGTATTTGATGGGTTAAGAACAAGTTCGCCATCGATGTGACCAACACGAGCAGCACCGATAGGGCCATTAAATGGAACACCAGAGATAGCAAGTGCAGCAGACGTTGCGATCATAGTGATCATGTCTGGGTTTACGTCAGGGTTGATAGAAACAACCGTTGCAATTACCTGTACTTCATTTTTGAATGCATCAGGGAAAAGAGGACGGATTGGACGGTCAATCAGACGAGCTGTTAGTGTTTCTGCTTCAGAAGGACGGCCTTCACGCTTGAAGAAACCACCCGGGATTTTACCCGCAGCGTATGTACGCTCTTGGTAGTTAACTGTTAGAGGGAAGAAATCTTGACCGGCAACAGCTTCTTTCTTAGCAACAACAGAAACGAATACTGATGTATCGTCCATCGTTGCCATCACAGCAGCAGTAGCTTGACGTGCCATTACGCCCGTTTCTAGAGTAACGGTGTGGTTACCGTATTGGAACGATTTTACAACTGGTTTTTCAAACATTGTATATCCTTAGCTCTAAAGTCATGACTTTAGATTAAGTGAAGAGTGACTCAAGATATTACCAATCGCGACTAGTAAAAAGGGACTCGGGAATACGATTTCTTTGTATGAGTTCATACGCCGAGTTAAGACCAAATCCGCCTTTGAATAGTCGCGACCTATTGGCCGACATCTGTGACTGTAACGTCTTGAGAGGTTGATTGCCAAACGTTGAAACGCATTAGCCGGCGTAGTATAAACTATTTTTATTAAGAGAGGTATTTCCTAGCAGAAAAAGCCAGGTGATATTCTGAGTATCCTGTCAAACATTTCCTTACTGGCACAAAAAAAGGAGCATAAATGCTCCTTTTTCTTCAAACTGTCTTTACAGACATCGCGATTAGCGACGTAGGCCTAGACGCTTGATTAGGTCTTGGTAACGAGCAAGGTTTTTGCCTTTCAAGTAATCAAGAAGCTTACGACGGCTAGAAACCATACGTAGTAGACCACGACGGCTGTGGTGATCGTGTTTGTGCGCTTTGAAGTGACCTTGTAGGTGGTTGATAGAAGCAGTAAGTAGTGCTACTTGTACTTCTGGTGAACCTGTGTCGCCTTCAGATTGTGCGTATTCTGCAACGATTGCTGCTTTAGTTTCTGCATTCAGAGACATAATTCTCTCCTGATAAGAGTAAGTTTATATTTGTAGCAGCCAATCTCTGATTCAGCCGCTACGCGAGCCGAGGATTATAGGGAAGTTTACGAGTTGGTGCAATAACAATCGAACCCATTAAAAACGAAAAAAGCGAACCATTAAAATGAAGGGCTCGCTTTCTATATTATTGACTCGTCTTTCACGACTCAGCGCTAATATCAGACCTGATTAAAGCGCTACGCTTGTGACTCTTCATCTCTGAAAACAACCAAACGCTTCGGTGCAACTCGGCCATCTTCAGCAATCTGAGCGACGCCGACAAACAGTTTCTCTTCGCCACTGGTCATGCGAACCGTGCCTTCCGTTGGCGCACCCGCAACCTGAACGGGCATACCGTGCTGAACAAGGTCAGTCAGTTCCGCGTTCAAGTTTACTTCGGGTAAGTCTTCAACGGCAGTGTCCATAGGCATCAGCAGTGGATCAAGCAGCTCTTTCGGTGCAATTTCCTGAGCCTGTGCTTGCTCTAGAATCCCATTTAACTGCTCCAAAGTCACCATACGCTCATATGGGTATTTCGCGACACCAGTACGACGCAGCATGGTCACGTGAGCACCACAACCTAGCATTTCACCTAGGTCGTCGGTAATTGTTCGGATGTAAGTACCTTTCGAACAGTGCACCTCCATTTCAACTTCATCACCTTCAAAGCGAAGCAGTTCAATAGAGTAAACCGTGATCTTACGAGACTCACGAGGAACCTCGATACCGGCACGCGCGTATTCATACAAAGGTTTACCTTGATATTTCAATGCCGAGAACATTGATGGGATCTGATCGGTTTCACCCTTGAAGCTTGCAATACAGCGCTCAAGCTGTTCTTGAGTCACGTTAACATCACGAGTCTCGACCACTTCACCATCAGAGTCAGAGGTATTGGTACGCTCACCAAGCTTAGCGATAACAACGTAGCGCTTATCAGAATCGAGAAGAAACTGAGAGAACTTCGTTGCTTCACCAAGACAAATTGGCAGCATGCCAGTCGCAAGAGGATCCAGAGCACCGGTGTGTCCTGCCTTCTCTGCAAAGTAAATACGCTTTACTTTTTGCAGTGCATCATTAGACGAAATGCCTGTCGGCTTATCTAATAGAATTACCCCATTGATAGGGCGACCTTTACGACGGCGAGCCATTACTCTTCGCCCTTAGACTGAGTTTCGTCAGCACGACCCGCTTCTTCTTGCTTGCGCTTGTCATCGTTCAGAACTTCACTCACTAGGTTAGACATACGCATGCCTTCTACGAGTGTGTTGTCGTAAGTAAAACGAACTTCAGGCGTTAAACGGTGACGAATACGCTTACCAAGCGCCATACGTACTGGCACTTCATGCTCCTTAAGAGCGGCAAGGCAAGATTCAGGGGTTTGCTCACCGATACATAGGAAAGTCACGAACACCTTTGCGTATGCAAGGTCACGAGACACTTCTACATCTGAGATAGTTACCATACCGATACGTGAGTCACGAACTTCACGTTGTAGGATAAGAGCAAGCTCTTTTTGAAGCTGCTGAGACACACGTTGTGTGCGGCTAAATTCTTTTGACATTTCTTTTCTCACTTAGAAAGATGGGGGGCTTGGTAATTACCAGCCCCCCATGGTGTATTCAACAACCGATTACTTATTACCTTTACTCGTAATGTTAGTAACCTTAGTCAATATGTCGAGTCGTACAGACTGATTAGTCTAGAGTACGTTTAACCTCAACAATTTCGAATACTTCGATCTGGTCACCAACGCGAACGTCGTTGTAGTTCTTAACGCCGACACCACACTCGTAACCATTTTTAACTTCTTGAACGTCATCTTTAAAGCGACGAAGTGACTCTAGTTCACCTTCGTAGATAACAACGTTGTCACGAAGTACACGGATTGGGTTGCTACGCTTAATCGTACCTTCAGTCACGATACAACCAGCGATTGCACCAAGTTTAGGCGACTTAAATACGTCACGAACTTGGGCAAGACCAATAATCTCTTGACGGAATTCAGGAGCAAGCATGCCGCCCATCGCCTGTTTCACTTCATCGATCAGTTGGTAAATGATTGAGTAGTAACGTAGATCTAGGTTTTCGTTCTGAACCGTGTTACGCGCAGTTGCGTCAGCACGAACGTTGAAACCAAGGATGATAGCATTAGAAGCGGCTGCAAGTGTTGCATCAGTTTCAGTAATACCACCAACACCAGAACCTACGATGTTCACTTTAACTTCATCCGTTGACAGTTTCAGTAGAGAGTCAGCAATCGCTTCTACAGAACCTTGAACGTCTGCTTTAAGTACAACGTTAAGCTCAGCGACTTCGCCAGCCGTCATGTTGGCGAACATGTTCTCTAGTTTCGCTTTTTGTTGGCGAGCGAGTTTAACATCACGGAATTTACCTTGACGATAGTTCGCAACTTCACGTGCTTTACGCTCATCACGTACAACCGTCGCTTCGTCACCTGATGCAGGTACGCCAGAAAGACCTAGAATTTCTACAGGAATAGATGGACCTGCAGTTTCGATGTCTTTACCATTTTCATCGCGCATTGCACGAACACGGCCATACTCTTGACCACAAAGAACGATGTCGCCTTTGTTTAGAGTACCAGACTGAACAAGAACAGTAGCAACAGGGCCACGGCCTCTGTCTAGGCGAGACTCAACAACAACGCCTGATGCCATACCATCTTTAACCGCAGTCAATTCTAGTACTTCAGACTGAAGAAGGATCGCTTCAAGAAGACCTTCAATGTTTGTACCCTGTTTTGCAGAGATGTGAACGAAGATGTTCTCGCCGCCCCACTCTTCAGGAATAACATCGTATTGAGCAAGCTCATTCTTAACGTTATCTGGATTAGCGCCTTCTTTATCGATTTTGTTTACAGCAACAATCAGAGGAACGCCAGCCGCTTTTGCGTGCTGGATAGCTTCGATTGTTTGCGGCATAACACCATCATCAGCAGCAACAACAAGAACAACGATATCTGTCGCTTGAGCACCACGAGCACGCATAGCAGTAAACGCTGCGTGTCCTGGAGTATCAAGGAACGTGATCATGCCGTTATCCGTTTCAACGTGATATGCACCGATGTGTTGTGTGATACCACCAGCTTCCGCATCTGCAACGTGTGCACGACGGATGTAATCCAGTGTAGAAGTTTTACCGTGGTCAACGTGACCCATGATAGTAACAACAGGGGCGCGACCTTCAGCGACAGCATCGTTGTCACGGTCAGCCAGTACCGCTTCTTCAAGTTCGTTTTCTTTGCGTAGGATTACCTTGTGACCCATCTCCTCTGCAACAAGTTGCGCAGTTTCTTGGTCGATCACTTGGTTGATAGTCGCCATAGCGCCCATCTTCATCATAACTTTGATAACTTCCGTTGCTTTAACTGACATTTTGCTAGCCAGTTCAGAAACCACGATTGTTTCGCCGATAGCAACGTCTGATTTAGCAACCGTTGCTGACTTGTCAAAACCTTGCTGCATTGACGTTGGTTTAGCAAGCTTACCTTTAGCGCCACGACCACGTTGGTTACGACCACCACGGGTATTGTTAGGTTGAGCCGCTGGAGCCGCTTTCTTCTTACGACGACGAGGTGCTTTTTCTTCTTTCTGGTCAGCAGCATCTTCCGCTTCACGAGCATAAGTAGAAGTCGTCACATGGTAATCCGCAGATTTCTCTTGTTCTTTCTTCTTCTTCTCTTCTTCAGACCAGCGCTCTTGATTCTCTTCTGCTAACTTACGAGCTTCTTCAACTAGCTTCGCCGCTTCTGCTTCAGCTTTACGCTGTGCTTCTTGCTCTTGACGAGCTTTTAGTTCATCCGCTTCTTTTTTCGCTTGTGCGTTAACGTCTGCATTTTTTGAATTCATGTCTTTTTTAGCCTTTTCAGCTTGTGCGCGTTGAGCTTTTTCTTCAGCATCACGTTTTGCATCCGCTTCACGTTTTGCTTTTTCTTCAGCTTCGCGCTGTGCTTTCTCTGCAGCATCACGTTTCGCTTGCTCTTGAGCTTCGCGTTGTGCTTTCTCTTCCGCTTCACGTTTCGCTAGTTCCTCAGCTTCACGTTTCGCTTCATCTTCAATAGTGCTGCGCTTCACATAAGTACGCTTTTTGCGTACCTCTACTTGAACATCCTTACTCTTACCGCCTCCAGCAGCAACACTTAGCGTGCTGCGGGTCTTGCGTTGAAGAGTTAAACGAGTCGGCTCTGATTCACCAGAAGTGTCGCCATGCTCCTTTTTAAGGTGCGTTAGCAATGATTGTTTCTCTGAATCACTAACTTGATCCGAACCTGTTTTCTTCATGCCTGCATCAGCAAGTTGTTCAATTAAGCGGTCAACTGGCGTACCAATCTCTTCACTCAGTGCTTTAACTGTTAATTGTGTCATACCGCTCTCTCCTTGCTGAGTTATTCTTCGTCGCCGAACCAACAGATGTTACGTGCAGCCATAATTAGCTCACCCGCACGCTCTGCAGTTAGATCTTCAATGCCTTCTAGTTCATCAACGCCTTGGTCAGCTAGGTCTTCCAATGTTGCCACGCCTTTTGCTGCTAGTTTGTAAGCCATTTCACGCTCTAGGCCTTCAAGTGCTAGCAAATCTTCAGCAGGCTCAACGCCGTCGAAAGTTTCTTCTTTCGCTAACGCTAAAGTCGTTAGTGCATCTTTTGCACGGCTACGCAACTCTTCAACGATACTTTCATCTAGACCATCGACTTCAAGTAGCTCGTTTACTGGTACATAAGCCACTTCTTCTAGCGTAGAGAAACCTTCTTCAACAAGCATTTGAGCAAAGTCTTCTTCGATGTCTAAGTGCTTCATGAAGTTTTCAATGGAAGCAACCGCTTCTTCTTGGTGCTTCTTCTGAAGATCTGCAACTGTCATTACGTTCAGTTCCCAACCAGTAAGTTGAGATGCTAGACGTACGTTTTGTCCACTGCGGCCGATCGCTTGAGCTAGATTATCCGCTTCTACAGCGATATCCATAGAGTGTGCATCTTCATCAACAATAATAGAAGCAACATCTGCTGGCGCCATTGCGTTGATTACGAATTGAGCCGGGTTATCGTCCCAAAGCACGATATCAATACGCTCACCGCCAAGATCATTAGAAACGGCTTGTACACGTGCACCACGCATACCGACACACGCACCAACAGGATCAATACGTTTATCGTTTGTTTTCACAGCGATTTTAGCACGAGAACCCGCGTCACGTGCAGCCGCTTTCAGTTCAATTAGCTCTTCACCAATTTCTGGCACTTCAACGCGGAATAGCTCAACTAGCATTTCTGGTTTAGAACGCGTAACGAAAAGCTGGAAACCTCGAGCTTCTGGTTTTACTGCGTATAACAGGCCTCGAACACGATCACCAGGACGGAAGTTTTCACGAGGCAGTTGATCATCACGAAGAATGACAGCTTCAGCGTTATTACCTAGGTCTAGAATAATTGTGTCACGGTTAACTTTCTTAACCGCACCCGTAACGAGTTCACCTTCGTTATCAATAAACTGTTCAACGATTTGAGCACGTTCAGCTTCACGTACTTTTTGTACGATAACTTGCTTAGCTGTTTGCGTCGTAATACGGTCAAACGTTACTGATTCGATGTCATCTTCGATGAAACCGCCAAGTTCGATCTCTGGGTTATCGTACTTTGCAGCTTCAATCGAGATTTCTTTTGTTGGGAATTCAACTTCCTCAACAGCTTCCCAACGACGGAAAGTTTCGAAATCACCCGTTTTACGGTCAATTTCTACGCGAACTTCAATTTCTAATTCGCTTTTCTTTTTTGTTGCCGTTGCAAGCGCGATTTCAAGCGCTTCAAAAATACGCTCACGAGGAACTGCTTTCTCATTAGAAACAGCTTCTACTACCGCCAAAATTTCTTTGTTCATTAATCTAGCCTCTTAAGCTCTTCTCTCTAGGAGAACTAAAATTTAGGGATCAGGTTAGCTTTCGCAATATTGCTCAAGACAAATTCTTCTTCTTGTCCTTCAACCAATACTGTTACTGTCTCGCCTTCAATAGATTGGATATCACCTGTCCATTTACGACGGTTGCCGACAGCCATTTTCAAAACGATGCTTACCTCGTGACCAATAAATTGTTGGTAATGCTCTGCTTTGAACAGTGGTCTCTCTAAACCTGGAGAAGACACTTCAAGGTTATAAGCCACTGAAATTGGATCTTCAACGTCCATTACGGCACTTACTTGGTGACTAACTTCAGCGCAATCATCTACATTAATACCGTTAGGCGAATCGATGTAAATACGTAGCGTTGAGTGCTCACCAGCACGAATAAATTCTAATCCAACTAACTCATAACCTGATGCAGCTACTGGAGCGTCAAGCATTTCAGTAAGTTGTCTTTCTAAACCAGTCATTTAACCACTCCAGAAACAAAAAAAGGGCTCAAAGCCCAATTTAAATTCCAAGCAAACATTATCTAAACGCATTTACAAATGCCTAGATAACAAAAAACCCCGTATAAGCCGGGGTTTTTGTTGCTGGACCCTTATATGTCAAGTGCCATCACATTCGATATCACACTCAACTCACAGTGAGGTTCACACTGTGCAAACTTGCAACCAAAACACGCTACATTATAGCGTCAAAATTGGTTGCGGGAGCCGGATTTGAACCGACGACCTTCGGGTTATGAGCCCGACGAGCTACCAAACTGCTCCATCCCGCGTCCGACTTGTGAGCATTATACGCTCAACAAGATGTTTTACAAGTTTGTAAACATGGTGCCGAGAGAGGGACTCGAACCCTCACACCCTAAAGCACTAGCACCTCATGCTAGCGTGTCTACCAATTTCACCACCTCGGCAAATAACCTTTACAGATTATTGTGGAATTTCATCGCCTTGCGATGGAACTTCACTCACTGCATCATCAGCTTTCTGAATAACCTGACCTTGTGTCGGGTTAATCCATTGTGACTCAGTCTTATGTGTAGACATATTACCAAGCACCAAGCTAAGGATAAAAAATGTAGTTGCAAAAACTGCAGTCATTCGGGTAAGAAAATTCCCTGAGCCACTAGCACCAAACACAGTGTTTGAAGCGCCAGCACCGAATGAGGCTCCCATATCTGCGCCTTTACCTTGTTGAATCAACACTAGGCCAATTACACCAAGCGCTGCCAACAGGTAAATCACAAGTAGAACTGTAAACATTTTTCCACCTATGTTCCTAATTGTTGAGCCAGCGCCGTTCAAAAAATCATTTTCAAGAACAAGGCTAGCGACCTCCTAACTGAAGGCCGAGCAATACTAGCGAATGAGAGGTTGCCTGACAAGGGGAATTTGCTAAAAAATAAGCCTTTACCAAGCGAGTGGTCAAAAAAAAGTCAAAAGCGACGTAAAACTCATTAATGTCCCTTTTGACCTTCATACCACTCAATCAATTTTAATCATAGGAGCTATTGTCGCTCCGACTCAATAAGAGGTTTAATTAGCAGTTTGCTTTTACCGCATCAGCGATCTTAAGTGCGGACATTTGAACAAGCTCTGCATCTTCGCCTTCAACCATGACACGTAGCAGTGGCTCGGTGCCTGATTTACGCAATAGTACACGGCCTTTATCACCCAGTTCCGCTTCTACTGCCATCACAGCCGTTTTCACCGCTTCGGCTTCTAATGGGTTTGAATCACCGCTGAAACGTACATTTTCCAAAACTTGCGGGTATAACGTCATGCCCTGAGACAACTCGTTTAGGGTCATTTCGCTATCAACAACAGAAGCTAATACTTGAAGTGCAGCAACGATAGCATCCCCCGTGGTCACTTTATCCAATAGAATAACGTGGCCAGAGTTCTCTGCACCGATCTTCCAGCCTTTAGCAAGAAGCTGTTCCATTACGTAACGGTCACCAACAGCAGCACGTACAAACGGAATGCCTAACTGCTTAAGGCCGTTTTCCATACCAAGGTTGGTCATGAGCGTACCAACAACGCCGCCTTTCAACTCACCACGGCGCAGTGCATCACGAGCAATGATGTAAGCAATTTGGTCACCATCCACCTTGTTGCCTAGCTCGTCAACCATGATGATACGGTCACCATCACCATCAAAGCCAAGGCCTAAGGCCGCTTTCTCTTCAACCACTTTTGCTTGCAGGGCACGCACATCCGTCGCACCTACTTCATGGTTGATATTAGTACCGTTTGGCTCAACACCAATCGCAATAACTTCAGCGCCCAGCTCTTTAAATACTGCTGGCGCAATGTGGTAAGTCGCACCATGAGCACAATCGACAACAATCTTCATTCCTGCAAGCGTCATCTGATTTGGGAATGTACTTTTACAGAATTCAATGTAACGACCCGCGGCATCGTTTAAACGTACCGCTTTACCGAGCTCGAATGAATCAACACATTCGATATCTTTATCCAGTTCTGCTTCGATTGCTAACTCGATATCGTCTGGCAACTTCGTCCCCTCAGAAGAGAAGAACTTGATACCGTTATCATAGTAAGGATTATGTGAAGCAGAGATAACAATCCCAGCCTCAGCGCGGAACGTTTGTGTCAGGTAGGCCACAGCAGGTGTCGGCATTGGGCCAGTAAACGTAGCTTGCAGCCCCGCAGCAGCAAGACCCGCCTCTAAAGCTGATTCCAACATATAACCAGAGATACGAGTGTCCTTACCAATGATCACTTTCTTGGTGCCCTGCTTCGCGAGAACACGCCCTGCAGCCCAACCAAGCTTGAGGACAAAATCCGGTGTAATTGGGTACTGACCAACCTTGCCACGCACACCATCTGTGCCGAAGTAACGTCTTTTATCAGACATTTTTATTTTCCTTAATTACATGAGTGATTGTTATTCATCACTTCAATTATCTTCATCGCTTCCAACGTTTCGTCAACGTCGTGAACACGAATAATTTGAGCACCTTTCATAGCGGCAATCGTGGCACAAGTAACACTGGCTACCATGCAATCCACAGGAGCCTTGTCTAACAACTTAAAGATCATCGATTTTCTCGACATTCCCGCTAAGATTGGCAACCCTAATGCGTGAAGTTTATCAAGATGTGCCAATAGATGATAATTATGTTCGATCGTTTTACCAAAACCAAAACCGGGGTCTAGGATAAGTTGATCTTTTGATATGCCTATAGCCTCACACGCATTGACTCTTTCTCTCAAAAAGTCTTCCACATCAGTTAACACGTCATCATAGCTGGGATTCGCTTGCATGGTTCTAGGTTGACCTTTCATGTGCATCAAGCAAATTGGGACATTCGCGTTAGCGGCTGCCTCTAAGGCTCCAGGCTCTTGTAAAGCACGCACGTCATTGATCAAATCAGCACCAGCCTCAACGGCTTGACGCATCACTTCGGCTTTGCTGGTATCAATAGAGATCCAAACATCAAACTTAGCGCGAATAGCTTGAATCGCTGGGATAACGCGAGCGAGTTCTTCTTCTAAAGAGACCTCAGGCGCTCCCGGACGAGTCGATTCACCACCAATATCAATGATGCTGACGCCAGCTTGAATCATTCGTTCCGCTTGCTGTAACGCCTTGTCTAACGAATTAAATTTACCGCCATCTGAAAAAGAATCTGGCGTGACATTAAGTATACCCATTACATGTGGGCGGTCTAAAACGAGCGTTTTATTGTTTGCTTTTAATATCATGGAAAACACCTATCAAAAAGTAAAAACACCTTGGGCTATAAACAGAAAAACCCTGAGCGTGCTCAGGGTTTTTATTGATAACTTAACGATTAAGAATCTTTATTTTCAACGTCATCTGAGTCAGATTTAACGTCTTCAACTTTCGACTCTTCAGCTTTTGGTTCCGCTTTGGCTTCTTCTGCCTTAACTTCAGGTTTTGCCTCTTCCTTTGCAGGTTCAGCTTTTGCCTGATCACCCCAACCAGCTGGTTCACGAATGTCGTCTTTACGCTCCATCAAGTCATCAATCTGACCTGCATCAATCGTTTCAAACTTCATCAACGCATCTTTCATCGAGTGCATGATATCCATGTTCTCTTCAAGAATCTTGCGTGCACGGTCGTAGTTGCGATCAATTAGAATTCGAATTTCTTCATCGATCAGCTTAGTCGTGTCATCCGAAACATGCTTCGCTTGACTCATACCACGACCTAGGAAAACTTCACCTTCTTCTTCAGCATAGAGAAGAGGACCAAGTTTTTCAGAGAAGCCCCACTGCGTCACCATCTTACGAGCAATATCCGTTGCACGTTCGATATCGTTAGACGCACCCGTCGACACTTTCTCCTTACCGTAGATAAGTTCTTCAGCAAGACGACCACCATACAAACTAGAAATCATAGACTCTAGGTGTTGGCGAGACATGCTCACACGATCTTGTTCTGGCAAGTACATGGTTACACCAAGCGCACGACCACGTGGAATGATTGATACTTTGTACACTGGATCGTGTTCAGGCACCAAACGACCAACAATTGCGTGACCTGCTTCGTGGTAAGCCGTTGACTCTTTTACTTCCTCAGACATCACCATGGAACGGCGCTCAGCACCCATCATGATTTTGTCTTTAGCAAGTTCAAACTCAACCATAGAGACATTGCGCTTGTTACCACGAGCTGCAAATAGAGCCGCTTCGTTCACAAGGTTCGCCAGATCTGCACCAGAGAAACCAGGTGTACCACGAGCGATCAGAGACGGTTCAACATCACCTGATAGTGGCACTTTACGCATGTGCACTTTAAGAATTTGTTCACGACCACGTACATCCGGTAGACCAACCACAACTTGACGGTCAAAACGACCAGGACGAAGTAGTGCTGGATCGAGTACATCTGGACGGTTGGTCGCAGCGATAACGATAATACCTTCGTTACCTTCGAAACCATCCATCTCAACGAGCATTTGGTTCAGTGTTTGTTCACGTTCGTCGTGACCACCACCAACACCAGCACCACGTTGACGACCTACCGCATCGATTTCATCGATAAAGATGATACACGGCGCGGCTTTCTTCGCTTGTTCGAACATGTCACGCACACGAGATGCACCAACACCAACAAACATTTCTACGAAGTCAGAACCCGAGATAGTAAAGAACGGTACTTTCGCTTCACCAGCAATCGCTTTTGCAAGCAATGTCTTACCCGTACCAGGAGGACCAACCAACAGGATACCTGTCGGGATCTTACCACCTAGTTTTTGGAATCGACTTGGGTCACGAAGGTAATCAACCAATTCTTTAACGTCTTCTTTTGCTTCGTCACAACCGGCAACGTCCGCAAACATCGTTTTGATTTGTTCTTCGCTCATCATGCGAGCTTTGCTCTTACCAAACGACATTGCGCCTTTACCGCCGCCACCGCCTTGCATTTGACGCATGAAGAAAATCCATACACCAATCAGTAAGATCATAGGGAACCAAGAGATGAAGATAGTGCCAAGTAAGCTCTGCTCTTCCGGTGGTGTCCCCTGAACTTTTACGTTTTGATTAATCAAGTCATCAAGTAGCTTTTGGTCATAAACAGGCATGTAAGTCACAAACTTACCCCCACCGCCACTACGTGTGAAAGTGATTTCGCTGTTATTGAACTGTGCGTCTTGAATCTGGCCTTGGCCAACTTCCTGTACAAACGTGGTGTAATCTACTGTTCTGCCGTTACTTTCCCCAGGGCCGAAACTCTGGAATACCGACATCAACACTACAGCGATAACAAGCCACAGAATTAAATTTTTTGCCATGTCACTCAAGGTGTCAGCCTCTCGATAACTAATTGTAATTAAAGGTAGGGTACTACAGTTTGTAACCTGTAGCCATATTGTTAACTCTCACTCTTTGAAGAGAATCGTTAACCTTTGTAACCAGTGGCTACGATAAACACTTCTCGAGATCGAGCCCTAGAAGAGTCGGGTTTCCTGACCTTAACCGTTTTAAACATCTCACGGACATCTTTGACGTATTGGTCAAACCCTTCGCCTTGGAATACTTTAACGACAAAACTACCATTGGTAGCTAGAACTTGTCGACACATATCCAAAGCTAATTCAACCAAGTACATAGCTCTTGGTTGGTCTACTGAGTTATTTCCCGCAATGTTAGGGGCCATATCTGACATCACCACATCGACCATATTAGGTTGAATACGATCCAGTAAGGCTTCCAATACGGCTTCTTCGCGGAAATCACCTTGTAAAAAGCTCACACCAGCGATAGGGTCCATCGGCAACAAGTCACACGCAATGATTTGCCCACTATCACCAATAATCTTAGCAGCATATTGAGACCAACCGCCAGGTGCTGCCCCTAAATCCACAACGGTCATCGCAGGAGACAACAATTTATCTTTTGCTTGAATCTCTTCCATTTTGAAATAAGCCCGCGAACGATAGCCTTTCTTTCTCGCCTCATTTGCGTACTTGTCGTCGAAGTGCTCCTTCAACCAACGACCTGAACTGGCCGAGTGTTTCTGTTTACTCATTGGATACCTAAATTGGAGGAAAGTACTAATTGCTGAATAAATTATAGTCTTCAGCATTAGATGGCGTTAAAATAGCTTTTTTCAACCCTAATACTAAAGAAAATTGGCCGCGTAATGAACCTAAGTACCAAACAAAAGCAGCATCTAAAGGGCCTAGCTCACAGTTTAAAACCTGTCGTGCTAATGGGCGCAAATGGACTTACTGAAGCTGTTCTAGCGGAAATCGAATTAGCTCTAGACCACCACGAACTGATCAAAATTAAAGTTGCATCAGAAGACCGTGAGACTAAACAACTGATTATCGATGCCATTGTACGTGAATCTAAAGCAGAGAAAGTACAAACTATCGGTAAAGTTCTAGTACTGTTCCGTCAGTCAGAAGCTCGTAAAATCGAGATTCCACGCAAGTAAGCTGAATTCACATAAAGAAAGCCACAGCGCTTATCTTTTAGTGTAGCGTGAGAAACGAAAAAGGTCGCATTAAGCGACCTTTTTACTTATCAGAAACAAAGAAAATTCAATTAGATATATTCTACTTTGTCGATTTCGAAGTCTTTGTCACCACCTGGAGTAGAGATATGAACTTCATCACCTTCCATCTTACCGATTAGACCGCGCGCAATCGGTGATTTCACAGAAATTCGCCCAGTTTTAATATCGGCTTCATCTTCAGAAACGATTTGGTAACGGAACTCTTCGTCCGTATCGACATCAACCAAAGTAACAGTCGTGCCAAAGATAATCTTACCCGTATTATCCATCTGAGTGACATCGATGATTTGAGCGAGTGATAACTTATATTCGATATCTCGAATTTGAGCTTCACAGATCCCCTGCTCCTCACGAGCTGCGTGATATTCTGCATTCTCTTTCAAGTCACCAAGTTCACGAGCTTCACCAATAGCTGCTGAGATAACAGGGCGAAGCTTAAGTAAGCGATCTAATTCGTCACGCAGCTGCTGAGCACCGCGTACTGTCATTGGAACCTTTTCCATTTTTTACCTCTATGCCAAAGCTTTCTTTGGCCAACATAAATACACCCAACGCATTCATTGGGTGATAGAAACAAAACGATTTGACTTAGTGTAAACAAACTTGATGGCTAAATCATCTTTATTCCACTTTGCATTCTAAAAGCTTTATCTAAGTCTAAATTATACGCCTAACAAAAACGAATAATAATATTCTGACCTATGAACTGACGATTTAACACCTAAAAAAAACAAAAACAAAAACAAACCAACACAGACCCCAGCCCAAAAAATCCACTTAACAACAGTGACTTATAACAAAAACCCAACAATAAAACATTGTTCGATATTTTATTGATATCATTTTACTAACGACCTGTGGAACTTTGGGGTAAAAAGTATCTCATGGATTGCACTGGTAAGTTTCATGATTTTACTCTAAGTATACTTATGAATCCCCATTCATATAATCAATCCACAAAAAGGGTGCAAATCCTTAATCAATACCTTTATGGACAGTAATTAGGAATCAATAACATGAACAAAACGATGATCGCTTTGGCAGTTTCTGCCGCTGCTCTTGCTACTGGTGCTAACGCCTCAGAACTGTACAACCAAGACGGTACGACTCTAGACATGGGCGGCCGTGCTGAAGCTCGTCTATCGATGAAAGATGGTAAAGCACAAGACAACTCTCGTGTCCGCCTTAACTTCTTAGGTCAAGTTGAAATCCAAGATGGCCTATACGGTGTCGGTTTCTACGAAGGTGAATTCACTACTGCTGACAATGCTGACGGCTCTGACCTAGATAACCGTTACACTTACGCTGGTCTAGGCGGTACATTCGGTGAAGTAACTTACGGTAAAAACGACGGTGCGCTAGGCGTGATCACAGACTTCACTGATATCATGGCTTACCACGGTAACTCAGCTGCAGACAAAATTGCTGTCGCTGACCGTACCGACAACATGCTTTCATACAAAGGTCAATTCCAAGATCTAAGCGTTAAAGCGAGCTACCGTTTCGCAGACCGCGAAGATTCAAAGCTAAATGGATCTGGTTACACAGATAACTCTCAAGACGGCTACTCACTTTCTGGTATCTACGCGATTGGCGAAACTGGCGTTAAGCTAGGTGCAGGTTACGCAGACCAAGATAAGAACAATGAATACATGCTTTCTGGTTCTTACACAATGGGTGACCTATACTTCGCTGGTGTATTCACTGATGGTGAAAAAGACTTTGATGGGCAATATGACTCTACAACCGCTTCAAGCATTGGTAGTAAGTTCTCAGGAGTTCAAGACTACACGGGTTATGAATTAGCCGCCGCTTACACACTAGGCCAAACGGTATTCACCACTACGTACAATAACGCAGAAACGGGTAGCGACACATCTGCAGATAACATCGCCATCGATACGACCTACTACTTCAAGCCTAACTTCCGTGGCTATGTTTCTTACAACTTCAACCTACTGGACGCAAATGATACTCTAGGTACAAGCACAGTAGGCAAGAAAGGTGCTGAAGACGAAGTGGCTGTAGGTCTACGTTACGACTTCTAATTCAGACTATCTCATTGTTGAATGCGTTAATTGAAAATCAAAACGTCCGCTCTCTAGCGGGCGTTTTTTATATCTGTATACTGAAAACATCCGCCATCCAAGATAATCTTCTATGCGCTTTCTATCCACACTGTTTCTCTGTAGTTTTTCCATTAGCATTTTCTCATTCAACGCGTTCGCTTACGCCCCGCTAGATAAATTACCTAATGGCAGTAGCACAAGTGTAATTTTGGAATCCCTGAATGGGGATTCCAATAAAATGAATTTTAACAGTGATGGTTTTTATCCCCCCGCCAGCACATTAAAGCTCGTCACCGCTTTGGCAGCCAAATTAGAGTTGGGGGATGATTTTCACTACACAACCAGCATTGCTCGTTCAGGTAAAGACGCCGTCATTTCGTTCAGTGGTGACCCAACACTACAGCGAGAACATCTGAAAAGCCTTCTAGCTCAATATGCTCAATCACAATCTAAATCGATCAAAGGTAACCTGTATCTTGATAACTCAGCTTTTACTGGCTATCAACGCGCAGTGGGGTGGCCTTGGGATATTCTCGGTGTTTGTTACAGCGCACCTTCGAGTGCAATGACCTTAGACAGCAACTGCGCACAAGCCTCTATTTACACAAAAGATAACGGCAGCACCCGGATTTATATTCCCGCTCACTATCCGATAGACGTAACCACCACGGCCGCCACGGTCACTCGCTCAGGGCAGAAGGCCACACAATGCGACTTAGAGCTCATCACCACACCAGATAACACATACACGCTCTCTGGTTGCTTAGTGGAGCGCAACAAGCCGCTCCCCCTTAAGTTTGCAATTCAAAACCCAGAGCTTTACACCTATCAAGTCATCGCATCGCTTCTTAAAGAACTGAGAATAGAAGTAAAAGGCGATGTGATCCTTGGTAAAAAAGACAAATCGGATAAGACCTCGTTAGTCGCCAGTCACAACTCAGAAAAATTACCCGAACTGCTCGATATCATGCTCAAGAAATCAGATAACCTGATCGCTGATAACCTAACTAAAACACTGGGTGCGACGTTTTATGTTCAGCCTGGAAGTTTCAATAACGGAACCGAAGCGATAAAGCAGATATTACAAACCAAGACCAATATAGATCTAAGTCAGGCGCAGTTGGTCGACGGTTCTGGGCTGTCTAGAAATAACCGAATAAGACCACAAACCATGGCTCAAGTGCTGCGTTACATCTGGGCTAACGATCAACGACTCAATTTAATTAAGGCAATGCCAATCTCTGGAGTGAGTGGCACCCTCAAATATCGACAAAGCATGCGAAAGGCGCCGATCCAAGGCCATATTATTGCGAAGAGTGGGTCTTTGTACGGCAGCCATAATATGGCCGGTTTTGGCTTAGATAAAGCGGGCAATCCAAGCTCTCTATTTGTGCAGTTTGTTCGCGATTATTTCCCTGAAGAACAAGAGCCAGACAAACCAGTGGAAGCACCGATCACCCAGTTTGAGCGTGCTTTCTACAAAGATGTGGTCGAGTTCAGTCAAACACAAAACAAATCTAAGTAATGCTGGCTCTGTGTAAGCTTCTACATTAATAACAAAAATGGCGCTGTTTAGCGCCATTTTCATTTATAAGGTGTCTTTTAGCTGTTTTTAGAAGCGGTTAAACGATGCCTAAGAATGCGTTCACCACAGTGAAGTAGATCCACATTCCTGAGATATCGACTATCGAAGCCAGTACAGGGCTCACTAACACAGCAGGATCAAGCTTGAATAGCCTAGCGACTATCGGCAATCCACCGCCAAGTACGGTTGATAAGGTCACCTGAATAAACAGCGCTACCGCTATCGCTAAGGCAATCATGTTGATGTCATGCCCTCCCGTTGATGGGCTATCACTGAACAGTAAGATCCGGCCTATTATCACCAAAGCGATAGCAAGCGCTAAGCAGATAGCAACTCTCAATTCTTTCCACAGAACGTTGGCCCATTGCCGCTTCTGCAACTCACCGGTAGCTAAAGCCCGGATCACCAAAGTTGCGGCTTGTGTTCCCGTATTACCACCAGCAGCAGCAATCACAGGCATGTAGATTGCTAAAAGAACCAACTGACTGAGAATGTCTTCATACTGAGCAATAATAAGCCCAGAGACGATTCCTAATAGTGCTAACGCAATAATCCAACCGATACGCTGCCTGACGTGACTCATGACGCCAGTAGAAAGATAGCCCTGCTGAGGCTCTACCTCTGAGTAGATCAGCCCTAGTTGGTGAGCGAGATGTCGAGATCGCTTCTCAAAGCCCTGCTCTTCTAGCTCACTAAGTAAAGTCTGAATCGTACTCAAAGAGCATTGCCCCAATACTAACACCGCATCTTCGAGCGGCATTCGGTTCAAAAGGTTAATTTGTTGTTCGCGTCCGTACTGTTGAAAAGCATTCGATACCGCTTGAATGTCTTGCTCTGAGTACTGAGCTTCAATAGATAAAAAAGTGTTGTTCATTACCGTCATGGCGAATCTCCCGATTGGCAAAGGTAACGACCATCAAAACAAATAGCCTATCGCTAGTACATCAAGTGCACATAACTAGGCGCACCAAGAGCTTTACGCACTGATGTGTCTACTTGTTAGAATCTAGTGTGTGGAAAAGAAAGAGGGGAAAACAAAGATACCCTACCTGAGCGGCAGGACAATAGATCAATACCGAGACAGGTTATTCTTCTCCATTCAAACTAGGAGGATGGTCGGTATTGTTCATAAAAATCTCCAGAATTACTGTCAATTTGACAGCGCGCATAGTGTAACAATAGACGTTTAAAAACTTCGTCAACTTTCGGTTAATAATGTTAGAGGCAATAAAAAGGCATCCGTAGATGCCTTTCGATAACTGATTGATGATTCAATATTACTTGATAGTAATACGAGCAAACTTACGCTTACCAACTTGGTAAACCGCCGTACCCGCTTCAGGTACAAATTTGCTGTCTTCAATCTTTTCGCCTTCAAGCTTAGCCGCGCCTTGCTTGATCATACGCATCGCATCAGAAGTCGAGTTTACAAGACCCGCTTCTTTTAGCACGTTGGCAATCGGTAAGCCTGCTTCGAATTCAAATTCAGGCATTTCATCAGGAACTTGATTCTTAGCAAAACGGTTAACGAACTCTTGCTCAGCCGCTTCAGCATCCGCTTCACTGTGGAAACGAGCGATGATCTCTTTCGCTAGCAGTACTTTAACGTCACGCGGGTTTTTGCCTGCATCAACGCCAGCTTTCAGTTCCGCTACTTCTTCAAGAGGACGGAAAGACAGTAGCTCGTAGTAGCTCCACATCAGATCGTCAGAGATAGACATGATCTTACCAAACATCTCGCTTGGTGCTTCGCTGATACCGATGTAGTTGTGCGCAGACTTAGACATCTTCTTAACGCCGTCTAGCCCAACAAGTAGTGGCATCATCAGTACCGCTTGTGGTTTTTGACCGGCCGCTTTTTGCAATTCACGACCCATTAGCAGGTTAAACTTCTGGTCAGTGCCGCCAAGCTCAACGTCGCTCTCTAGTGCAACAGAGTCGTGACCTTGTAAAAGTGGGTACATGAATTCGTGGATTGCGATCGGTTGACCACCAGCGTAACGCTTTTTGAAATCATCACGCTCAAGCATACGAGCAACCGTTTGGTTAGAAGCAAGACGAATCATGCCTTCAGCACCAAGCTCAGATAGCCATTCAGAGTTGAAACGAATTTGCGTTTTCGCAGGATCTAAAATCTTGAATACTTGCTCTTTGTAAGTTTCAGCATTCTTCAATACGTCTTCACGGCTTAGCGGTGGACGTGTTGAGTTTTTACCAGATGGATCACCGACCATTGCCGTGAAATCACCGATAAGGAATGTCACCTCATGACCAAGCTCTTGGAAAGCACGAAGCTTGTTAAAGATAACCGTATGGCCTAGGTGGATATCTGGAGCGGTTGGATCGGCACCCAGCTTAATGCGTAAAGGACGACCTTCTTTTAGTTTCGCAATCAGTTCGTCTTCTGGAATCAGTTCTTCCACGCCACGTTTGATCTCGGCTAGTGCTGCTTCAATACTCGCCATTCTTGTTCACTCCCACAGATTTGGCAAAAATATAATAATTAGACATCTTACTTGAATAGCGATGTATTTTGAAACCAGTTACACTGTTCCGTCGCCGATTTTCATAATATTTATAGAACGAACCGGAACATGTTGTCTATTTTTGCACGCCTTCCTATTTTGCACCGGGTTTTTATCGCATTTTTTAGTGCCATAATTTTCGTCGCGATTTTCTTACTTCCCGACGTCAACAGTTTGCGTGACGATACGGGGGCTTTAGTGGTGGGGAAACATTATCCACTCATCATCGATGCATCCTCAATGGTGAGCTCAACGGATACACTGCCGACGGCGGTACTCAATTGGGAAGAATACACCGTTCGTTCAGGCGAAAGCACCTCCGTCTTATTCGAACGTATTGGCCTCTCATATCGCCTGTTGATCACGCTACTCAATACCAACAATGATATTAAAAAGCAGTTGTCTAACCTTAGACCTGGCGACGTATTGCAATTCGGTTTTGATGAAAACAACGACCTGATTCAGTTAAAACGACAACTGAATGCGTTTGAAAGCTTCAAGATCACCAAATCTGGCGATTCGTTTACTTCTGGCTTCGACAAAAAAGAAGTGGCCTATCAGTACAATTATGCTGAAGCCAACATCACCTCGAACTTCTGGAATGCCGGCGTTAGCGCAGGTTTAACCGAAAACCAAATCATGGAACTCGCCGGTATCTTCGGATGGGATATCGACTTTGCGTTGGATATTCGCAAGAACGACAGCTTTAAAATTATATACCAAGAGAAAGTGGTGGAAGGCGAAGTCATTGGTCGAGGTAAAATTATAGCGGCTGTATTCAACAATCAAGGCGATTCATTTACTGCGATATTGGATGATCAAAGTGGCGACTACTTCGATGAAAATGGTCGTGCGATGAAGAAAGCCTTCTTGCGCTCACCGATTGATTTCCGCCGTGTAACATCGAACTTTAACCCTCGCAGAAAACACCCCGTAACCGGTAAGGTTCGCGCTCACCGCGGCACCGACTACGCGGCACCTGTTGGTACGCCTATTTGGGCGGCGGGTGACGGTATTGTTCAAAAGTCGAGTTATAACCAATTTAATGGTAACTATGTGTTCATCCGCCACAGCAACACCTACATCACCAAATACCTGCATATGAAAAAACGTTTGGTAAAAACGGGACAACGCGTAAAACAAGGCCAAACCATCGGCACGCTGGGGGGGACAGGTCGTGTAACGGGCCCGCACTTACACTATGAATTTTTGGTCAATGGCGTTCATAAAAATGCGCGCACTGTGAAATTACCACAATCTAAGTCGTTAACCGGTAAAGCAAAAGCGACCTTTATTGCAAACGCAGAAATTCGACTGAAAAATCTTGAGCGATATGGCCAGTTACTCGCGACCCAATAGACCACTCAATCGTTGAAGACACTTCATAGAGAATGGCGATATGATTGTTTCTCTCATATAAGAAGAGCGCCCAACAAGGCGCTCTTCTTCATTTTTGAATAACGGTGTCTGTTACTTTCCTGGCTTGTGGTTTCGCCCTAGCATTAACAGGCAAGGCGTCAGCACCAAGGTTAATACTGTCGCAAAAGCTAAGCCTCCCGCAATGGCCGTCGCGAGTTGTGACCACCATTGAGTGCTCGGCGCACCGAATTCTATTTTTTGATTGATCAGATCAATGTTCATCTCTAATACCATCGGCATTAAACCTAAGATGGTGGTAACGGTTGTCAGCATGACTGGTCTTAAACGCTGGACCCCCGTTCTGAGAATCGCATCTCGCTTATCCAAGCCTCTTTTGATCAGTTGGTTATAGGTGTCAATCAGCACAATATTGTTGTTCACCACAATCCCAGCCAACGCTATCACTCCAATACCGGACATCACAATACCAAATGGACGCTGGAAGATAAGCAAACCGACGAACACACCAACGGTTGAGAATAACACGGCACTCAGGATTAAGAATGCTTGATAGAAGCTATTAAACTGAGTAATCAGAATCAAAGCCATCACTGCCAACGCCACCAAAAAAGCACTTTGTAAGAAAGCGGAAGAGTTTTCTTGTTCTTCATTCTGACCACGGATACGAAATTCGACACTACTCGGTAGCCCTAACTCATTTAATGCTTGCTCAATTTTTGGCAGTTCGAGGGCAAGGTTATAGCCCTCTTTCATATCTGCCATGATGTTCACTACCCGTTGACCATCGAGGCGTTTGATGGTGTCTTGCTTATGGTCGGGAACAATCTGAGCAAAGTTGGTGATCGGCACTAAACCTGCGGGCGTTTTGACTCTCAATTGATCGAAGCGCCCAATGTCTCTCTTGTCATTCGGGTAACGCACCAAGATATCGACCTCTTCTGATGAATCATCAGGCAAGTAATCACCAATCTTGAGTCCATTTGTCACGAATTGAACGGTATTACCAACTAAGGTCGCGTCTGCTGCAAAACGGGCAGCATCGTCGCGGCGAATATCAACCTTCCAATCGATACCATCCTTGCTCGCGGTGTCACTGATATTGGTCAATGCTTGATTGCCATCCGCCCAATTTCTCACAATTTTTGCTGCCTGATTAAGTTGCTCTGGCGTTTTTGCCGACAACTCAATCACTAAGTCATTCTCAACCGGTGGTCCTGCATCTGGAAACTTATATTCAATCTCAACCCCAGCGTATTGGTCGGTCTGTACTTTTAGCTCATCAATTATCGCCTTAACACTGCGGCGATATTGCCAATCGACAGGGGTAATCGAGATCAAACCAATCTGATCGTCGCCCCCTGTACGTGTATAAACGCTTTCAAACTCGTCATGATTGAGCATCACCTGCTCAATATCTTGCATGATGTTATCTTTTTCTTGGATAGAGAGGTCACCATGAGAACGGACTTTGACATTAAAGAATGGTGGATCAACCTCCGGAAAAAACTCAGCCCCAAGACCCGCTTTTGAATAAATGACCCCCACCGCAACCGCGAGTAATATCGCACTGAAAAGAATCTTAAACGGGTGCTTAATCGCAACCGACAGCGTGTGGTAATACGCTTTGGTTAAGCCTGTTGCTTGTGAGAAATCACCATTATGCAGCGCCACCATTCGAGCTTGATTGTCAGAAGAGACATATTGAGGTTTGCCGATCAAACCGCCAAGTACAGGCACAAACAACAGCGCCATGATCAATGAAGCGGTTAGCGTTGCGATCAGTGTTAATGGTAAGAACTTCATGAATTCACCGGTCACATCTGGCCAAAACAGTAACGGCGCAAATGCGGCCAAGGTTGTGGCAGTGGATGCCGTTATCGGCCAAGCCATCCGCTTCGCCGCATCTCGGTAAGCCGCTTTGCGCCCTTCCCCCTCTTGCATTCGCCTGTCAGCAAACTCGGTCACCACAATCGCACCGTCGACCAACATACCCACGGCCATGATCAATGAAAACAACACGACAATATTCACAGTTAGCCCAAACACAGACAGAACCAACAACCCCGTCAAGAATGAGCCGGGGATTGAAATACCCACCAACAAAGCGGTGCGAACCCCGAGAATAGCGATGATAACGATCACCACTAAAATGATGGCGGATAAAATATTGTTTTGAAGATCGTTGAGCATGATCTTCACATCTTTAGATTCATCCCATGTGTATTTCACCAGTAGGTTATTAGGCCATTCCGCTTGTTGCTGAGCAGCGGCCATTACCGCTTTAACGAGCTCAACAGTGTCAATGATATTTTCACCTGCACGCTTCTTGATATCCAAGACAATCGCAGATTTACCATCTAAACGAGCAAAGCTCTCTGGGTCTCGAAACGCTCGACGAACGGTGGCGACATCGCCAAAGGTGACGACCTGTTTACCATCCACTTTGATGGGTAACTCAAGTACATCTTTTAAGGCGTTAAATACCGAAGGAACTTTGACCGAAAAACGCCCATAGCCAGTATCAACAAAACCGGCAGCCACCACCCGATTGTTCAGAGCGATTAAATTATAGATATCCGCTTGATCTAGGCTGTAACTCTCCATCAATAGCGGATCAACAATGATTTCGACAATGTCATCACGATCACCCGCAATATCGACCTCAAGGATCTGACGATAGCTTTCTAATTTATCCCCGAGCTGGCGAGCAATTTTTAAGATCGTGCGTTCAGGCACGGTCCCAAACAGAACCACAGAAAGCACAGGTTGCTCAGAAGCGAGCGTCACCTCATTGACCGTCGGCTCATCACTGTCTTCGGGCAGTTTTGGTTTGACGAGGTCAACGGCATCACGAACATCCGCCATCGCCTTGGTAAGATCGACACCAACATTAAACTCCAACACAACAGAGGCATGCCCTTCTGCAGCGGTAGCCGTCATCTCTTTTACGCCTTCAATCGACCTCAGCTCTTGCTCTATCGGCCGAACCAACAGACGTTCGGCATCGGTTGGCGAAATCCCTTGGTGCCCGACTGAAACGTAGATAATCGGGATGGTAATATCCGGGCTCGACTCTTTGGGGATCGTGATATAGGTGACAACACCGGCGACCAGAATTAACGCCAACAACGAAAGCATGGTTCGAGCACGAGACAAGGCTGCATCAATAATTGAATACATCGGCAATCTCCTACTCAGCGATTACATTTGAGAGTTCAGCACCTTGCTCAACAGCCATAACAGAGTCACCATCACGCACAAACCCTTGCCCTACTGTGATGATATTGACGTGTTGACCCAATCCAGAGAGCCACACACCATCTTGTTCTGCCTTGACGAGCTGAATACGGACAAATTTCACGATGGGTGAGTCATCGACTGAAACCAGGGTTTTGACACCAAGGTTACCTGCCTCATCCAGTGCCAGCATAGCAGGCGTCACCTTGACCGCGTCTCTTGCTTCTAGATTGAGTGTAACTTCAGCACTGACGCCAGCAGGCAACAGGCCATCGGAGTTATCGATTTCAATCTCGATTGGGAAGGTATTGGTTGAAGCAGAAGATATTCGAGAAACAAAACGCAAACGCCCTTCGACCTCTTCCCTTCCTAGGAGGCGAACGAAAGCGGATTGATTGACTAACAGATGTTGGATATGACGTTCACTCACATCCGCCTCTATCACCAGAGGATCGAGGTCAATCACGCCGGCGACGGGGTCTCCAACACCAACAAAATCACCAAGCTCAACCATCAAATCTTGTACCACACCCGAGAAAGGCGCGGTGATAACGGTATTCTTTAAAGCCAATTCGGCCTTGCGCTGCATGGCCTTCGCTTCGGTTAATGACGCCTCTGCGGTGGTGTAGGCGATTTCGCCTTGTAGCCCTCTTTTCTTCAGCGATTGCGCGGCTTTAAATTCTTTCTGCTTCAAACGATATAAAGCCGATGCTCGCTCTAATTGAACCTCCAAATCACCTTTATCAATCTGCGCAATGGCTTGTCCTGCTTTAACTCTATCGCCCTTAACAACGTTCAATCGAACAATCTTACCCGCGACCTCTGCGCCCAATCGGGCGTGCCTATCGGGCGCCGTTCGACCATAGAGGTCAATGGTTTTAAAAGTGGGTAATGAACTGAATGTTTGGAAGGAAACCTTAGCCAATGGAATCTCTGTCACTTTTTTCTCAGGAGACTCTTCCGCCTGTCCCACTCCTAAGCCAAGCCAAATAGACAGCAGCACCACTAACAACAGAGAAAACAACCACGGCTGTTTAAGTTTCTGGAAAAGTGGCGAATGAGAAAATAGAGTCGGCATAACAAGTCCTTTTGTCCAAGTGATTAAGACGCGCTAAGTGGCTTAACACTGTTATGTGCATCTTCCTGATACACACTGTTAACATTAACAGACCAAAACCAAACGAAATTGGACGCTATCGACAGTTTAAAAAATATACCGTGTGCTAAAAATTAAGAAATCAACGATTGGAATGGTTTGAAAAGCAAAGAATTAATGTATCTCAACGATTGTTGACTCTGCGATGAACTGAAACTAAGGGATATAAAAACAAAAATGCCGAACATAAGTTCGGCATTTATCATCTTCTGTTGTGGCTTTAAACCTTAACGATCTTCGACTCAAGCTATACGCTGAATGATGCGCCACAACCACACGTTGTAGTCGCATTCGGGTTGTTTACAAAGAAACGAGCGCCTTCTAAGCCTTCGGTGTAATCAACCACACCGCCTATCAGATATTGTAGGCTCATTGGATCAACAACCAACGTTACTCCGCTGTTTACAATCGTCGTGTCGCCATCATTTACTTTTTCATCAAATGTGAAGCCATATTGGAAGCCACTACAACCACCACCAGTAATGTATACACGCAGCTTGAGTTCTGGATTTTCTTCTTCTGCTATCAACGTTTTTACACGAATGGCAGCTGCATCAGAAAAAGACAATGGAATATTTACTTCGCTCACGACAACCTCTCTTACCTGTGTCAAAAACAACATGATACAAATCTAATTCGAGATCACTGTTGCTGAATGTTTTTTTATATTCGGATGATTATCTAATACCTGACTGAAACGTTCAAGTATTCACCGCGGGATCGCTGCTTTTCCTTCTGGAAACTTGTCCAATCGAGAAAATTACAACGCGCAATCCCTCAAAATAACCAGATTCGGCGGATTATATCAGCGAAAGCATTCCTAGTTGGATTAGGGATAGGTACAATGCGAGCCAATTGGTCCGACAGTCAAAAGAGGATATATCCATGACCAAATCAGCAGAACTTTATCAAAAGGCACAGCAAACTATTCCAGGTGGCGTTAACTCTCCAGTGCGCGCTTTTAATGGTGTAGGTGGCTCTCCAATTTTCGTTGAGCGAGCAGATGGCCCACTTATTTTTGATGCTGATGGTAAAGCATATATCGATTACGTTGGCTCTTGGGGCCCAATGATCCTAGGTCACAACCACGTGGTTATCCGTGATGCTGTGATTGAAGCCGCTCAACGTGGTCTTAGCTTCGGCGCACCGACTGAAACTGAAATCAAAATGGCTGAACTTGTCTCTGAGATGGTTCCATCAATGGAACAGCTACGCATGGTAAGTTCAGGCACTGAAGCGACAATGAGTGCGATTCGTCTAGCTCGTGGCTTCACTGGGCGTGATAAGATCCTGAAATTTGAGGGCTGCTACCACGGCCATGCCGATAGCTTACTCGTAAAAGCAGGCTCTGGCGCGCTAACACTAGGTCAACCAAGCTCTCCGGGCGTTCCCGCTGATTTTGCAAAACTGACGCTTACAGCCATCTTCAACAACCTAGATTCAGTCCGTGAAATCTTCGCTGCAAACAAAGGCGAAATCGCATGTATCATCGTTGAACCTGTAGCGGGCAACATGAACTGCATCCCACCTGTTGAAGGCTTCCACGAAGGGCTCCGTGAAATTTGTGACCAAGAAGGGGCATTGCTCATTTTTGATGAAGTCATGACCGGTTTCCGCGTTGCTGAAGGTTGTGCGCAAGCTTACTACAACATCAAGCCCGATCTAACGTGTCTTGGTAAGGTGATCGGCGGCGGTATGCCAGTGGGAGCTTTCGGTGGTCGTAAAGACGTGATGCAATACATCGCACCAACAGGCCCTGTTTACCAAGCGGGGACACTTTCAGGTAACCCTGTGGCGATGGCGGCAGGCTACGCTTGCCTCACACTATTAAGAGAAGAAGGTAACGAAAAGCGTTTAGCATCAAAAACTAAACAGTTAGCCAATGGCTTTAAGCAGCTTGCCGATAAGCACGGCATCCCAATGCTCGTGCACCAAGTTGGCGGTATGTTTGGTTTCTTCTTCACTGACCAAGAAACTGTGACGTGCTACGAAGATGTAACTAAGTGTGATGTAGAACGCTTCAAGCGCTTCTTCCACCTCATGTTGGATCACGGTGTTTACCTTGCTCCTTCAGCATTCGAAGCAAGCTTTACCTCTCTTGCTCATGGTTCAAAAGAGCTGGATGCAACACTAGAAGCGGCTGACCGTTCTCTTGCGATCATCGCTGCGGAAAGCAAATAATCGAAAGCACGTTATTAGTCGCTAACCGATTGAATTTAGGGCTGCATTAACGCAGCCCTTTCTAATACACCGTGTCCATCACCCCCAAAGATGCCAGCTGGATTACCGGCTGATTCGGGCCAATACAGAACGAAAAGCGCCTAACGTTTCCAGAAAAAGAAAACCAACAACATCAGTGTACCTAGAAACATTCTAAACCAAGGGATCTCATTTTTTATTTGCTTTTCTTGGTCTTGGCATTTCTTATCTTTATTACAGCATCCCATAATCAAAACTCCTCATTGCTAACGCTCTGTTTTGCAGCCATTATAAACTCAGAACGCTAATATAGAGACCATTACTGTGTCAGAAAAAATTAAAATAAACTCTAGCCACTGGGTAATCATTATTGCCCTACTTGCAGCGGCTTATGCTTGTTACCTGCTTATCGAACCCTACGTTAACTCGATCGTGATGGCCTTTATCATTTCACTGTTAATGTTTCCAATTCACGAATGGCTCGAAAAGAAAATTCCGAATAAAGAAAACCTTGTATCCCTACTTTCTTGTGTGATCCTGACCTTCATTATCGTTATCCCTTTATTGGCCGTATTTGCAGCGATTGTTCAGCAAGGCTCCCTGTTTTCTCAAAATACCTATCAATGGGTAACTCACGGCGGCATTCAAACTTTATTCGAACACCCTTTAGTCGTAAAAGCGCTATCTTTCTTAAATACCTATCTGCCTTTTGACAACATTGAACCTCAAGCCATCGCGCAAAAAGTAGGGGAATTCGCGACAAGCTTTGGGTCAAAGCTTGTTGGTATCAGTGCAAAAATTCTTGGTGATGCGACCAATTTTTTGATGAATTTCCTCTTGATGCTGTTTGTTCTGTTCTTCCTATTGAGAGATCGTGACAAAATAATCAGCGTCGTTCGTCATATTCTCCCGCTATCTCGCAGCCAGGAAGACAAACTTCTAACAGAAATTGAGCAAGTATCTAAGTCTGCTGTCATGGGCTCATTTTTAACCGCGATAGCACAAGGCTTTGCCGGGGGTTTAGGGATGTGGATAGCTGGCTTCCCTGGTCTATTCTGGGGAACCATGATGGGGTTTGCCTCTTTTATTCCCGTTGTGGGAACGGCTCTTATCTGGATCCCTGCGGCAACCTATTTGTTCCTAACCGGTGATACCACATGGGCGATTTTCCTAACGGTTTACTGTGTCGCGATTGTGGGTTCCATTGACAATCTATTGCGTCCATTATTGATGCAAGGCAGCGCAGGCATGAATACCCTAATGATTTTCTTCTCACTGTTAGGTGGTATTCAACTGTTTGGCTTGATCGGTCTTATCTACGGCCCACTGATTTTTGCGATTACTATCGTCCTATTCAACATCTACGATGAAGAGTTTAAGGACTTTTTAAACCAGCAAGATAAAAGTTAAGCCACTCAACGTCATCTAGGTTGGTGAACACGTATTAAACACTTCAAGCTTTGGGCGGATTATGCGAAAATCCGCCCTCATTTTTTGCTAACGATCCAATAGAGTGTCCTATGTCAGCTTATATAGCCCCAAGCCAGATTGCTCAGCGTCAACTCACCTACTTTGAAGGCAAACATGTTTTAGTTGCTGGAGAGGTTGAAGACTTATTCCCTGTTGAGTTGGCGAAACATTGTGAATCTGTCACCGTGTTTACGTCTAACTACAGCTATTATCGCCAATTAGATAATTGTCGCTCTATTCAACGTTTCTACGGTACTGAATTTACCGAAGAGACCAAAGCTGACTTGGTGATGCTGTATTGGCCAAAAGCCAAAGCGGAAGCGGAGTTCTTACTCGCGATGTTATTTGCAAAATTAGGCAAAGATACAGAGATTGTTGTCGTTGGTGAAAATCGCTCAGGAGTGAAAAGCATTGAGAAGATGTTTACCCCTTATGGCAAGGTTGTAAAATACGATTCCGCCCGTCGTTGTTCTTTCTACTGGGGCCAGTGCTTCGAGCAACCACACGCATTCAACCTACAAGACTGGTTTAAAACTTACACGGTAAGTATTGACGATCAAACACTGACAGTAAAAAGTCTCCCTGGCGTCTTCAGTCACGGTCAATTCGATGTCGGTAGCCAACTTCTGCTTGATACTCTGCCCAAACTAAAAGGCAAAGTACTGGATTTTGGTTGTGGTGCGGGTGTGTTAGGTGCCGTTATGGCATCTCGTAACCCTGATATTGAGCTCGAAATGTGTGATATCAGCGCATTCGCCGTCGCATCAAGCCAAGCCACACTCGAAATCAATGGTCTAACGGGCAAAGTCTTTGCTTCTGATATTTACTCAGACACTTCGAATGACTACCAGTTCATCATCAGTAACCCACCTTTTCACTCAGGATTAGACACAAGCTACAGTGCAACAGAAACCCTACTGGCACAGGCACCAAAGCACTTGAAACGCTCTGGTGAGATGATTATCGTTGCCAACAGTTTCTTAAAATACGAACCGATTATTGAGCAAGCTTTTGGAAAATGCGCGACTCTAAATAAGACCACCAAATTCGAGATATACCACGCAAAGAAATAGCCTCCCTAACACAGCGCAGGGTCACAATCTGCGCTACCTGCTTATTTTTTTATCAAAAAATCATAAAAATGAGCTTTTGCACACGCTTTAAATACCACTTACTTGTCAAAGTAAAAAAACTCGTTAATTTCGTTAAATTGGAAACCGTTAATTCGATTCTCTGTGCTTTTTCTCGCCCCCTTTTTGCAGTACACCAAGGAAAGTAGTACCCAATTTATGTTTAGATTCTATCGAAAGCAGAAGTTTAAGCGCCTTCAAAACACCCTAATGCTGGCATTTCTCGTCCTTAGTATTACCCCGGTGACACTTATCGCGATATTTTTCCTTCAATCGCACAGTCAGGATCTTCAAGAACAAAGTACTTCGCACCTTGTTTCGGTCCGTGATACTAAGCAACAGCAAATCATCGATTACCTAGAGGCTCAAGAGTCTCAAGTCATGGGGTTTGTTCGCTCAGAACTGGCGAATGCCAGCGGAGGGCGATTCTATGGTTTAGTTAATGCATTCCAACGACTTGGTTTAGATATTGAAGAGGCGCGCAGCAATGCACAACAACGGTATATTCAAGGGTCAGGAAACCAAATAAAAACATCCATTCTTCCAGAATCCAGCAGCTTCATTGGCAGTGAACGTTACCGTCTACTGCACAAACGCTACCACAATGCTTACCTAGAGCTCCTTAAACGTTCCGATTTTGACGATATCTTACTCGTGGATATCAATGGCAATGTTGCCTATTCCGTTTTTAAACGTGATGACTATGGCACCAACTTACTGACGGGAAAATACAAAAATTCAAACTTAGGCGAGACCTTTCAACGACTAGCAAAAGACGTGACCAAGCATCGCAAGTCTAATGAGGATTACACTCCCGTTATTGTCTCTGATTTTAAAGATGAAAATGGCAAACAAACCGCTTGGTTGGGCGCTCCCATCGTACAGCAAGGTTACCTTCACAGTTATGCCATGTTTCGATTACCCATTAACGGAATTACCAAACTGATCGCCGACTTAAATAAGCGTTCAAATATTCAAACCCTATTGGTCGGCAGCGATCATTTACCTCGTAGCCTTGCGCACTCACAAGAGTCGATCAACTTAAGTCAATATGTTGTCGATAAAGCACTGGCCGGAGAGACAGCTGTAGGAACGTTCGATAACACGCAAGGTCAAGCGTTCATCGCAGCATATACCCCTATCAAACTAAAATATGCGACATGGGCTTTAGTCGTCGAACTGCCTGAGAAAGAAGCCTTTGCTCGTATTCATCAACTCGAAAAAATCTTCGTGATTGTGATGCTAACAGCGATCATTCTTGTGGTGGTCGCATCACACTACTTATCCAATTTTATCACTTCACCGCTTCTCAAACTGACTTGGGCAGCAGAAAAAGTTTCCGCAGGCGATCTCGATGAGGCGATGATCAATACAGAGCGCAAAGATGAGATAGGCCGCTTAGCGGTAAGCTTTGAACGGATGCAACGTTCGATTTGCGACAAAATGCAACTGATCAAAAGCCAAAATGATGAGCTGGAAGACAACCTAAAAACCATTCAAAAGCAAAACGAAGATTTGCAGCTTGCCAACAAGCTCAAAGATGAGTTCTTAGCAACAACCTCACATGAATTGAGAACACCTTTACACGGTATGGTCGGTATCGCAGAGGCACTAATATCGGGTGCCAACGGCCCTATTCCCGCTAACCAAAAATACCAATTAGACATCATCATCAATAGTGGTCAGAGATTAGCAACCTTGGTTGATGATCTGCTTGATTATCACAAGATGCGCTACGGCAGTTTAGATATTAAGAAGTCCGCTGTTGATTTATCGGCCGCCACCAGCTTAGTGCTTGAACTGTCACATCATCTATTAGGCAATAAGCCGATTCGAATTATTAATCAAGTTCCAACGGACTTAGCGTTAGTATCGTCCGACTCTCAACGACTGGAACAAGTGATGTATAACTTGGTTGGCAATGCCATTAAGTACACATCAGAAGGAAAAATCGTTATCTCGGCCAGCGTGATTGACGACAATATTCGTGTACAAGTTGTCGATACCGGGCAAGGTATACCACCAGAATATCTTGAACATATTTTTGAGCCGTTAATTCAAGCGGGTCAAGATGCAAGTAACTACCGTCAAGGTGCGGGACTGGGGTTATCCATTAGCCGCCAATTGATTGAACTCATGGGGGGCTCATTGTATGTCAGCAGTCAGCCAATGCTAGGCACAACTTTCAGCTTCACATTACCTTTAGCCACCCAAGAAGAATTAGATAGCTACAATGAATCAGGGAGCTACTCGCACTTCCAAGCACCCGATCTGATTGATAGTACCCAACAAGAAAACAGTGTTATCAGTGAAAATCCCGATGGCCCACTACTCGTTATCGCTGATGATGAGCCGGTAAATCTGCACGTGTTAGACAGCTTTTTGAAATTAGAAGGTTATCGAGTTCGTACCGCTTGTGATGGACCAGAAACCATAGACCTGATTAAAAAAGAGAAACCTGAATTGCTTCTACTCGACATCATGATGCCGGGGATGAGTGGCTATCAGGTTTGTGAAGCGCTGCGTAAGCAATATGATCATGCACAATTACCCATCATCATGCTTACCGCACTCAACCAAGCAGAAGACCGAGTTCGTGGCTTTGAAGCAGGAGCCAACGATTACTTATCGAAGCCATTTAATAAGCAAGAACTGGCTGCTCGAATTACTGCGCATTTATCAGCGAGCAAAGCCGAACAGCGGCGTATTGAGAATGACCAACTGCAATTAGAACTCAAACACCGAGCCATGGTCGAAGCAAACTTGTTAGAGACCCAAGGACGCTTACTGGAACAGTTAGAATCAGCCCCAGAAGCCATCATCTGCATTCGAGAAGATCAACGTATTCGCTTTGCCAACGAAGCCGCGGCGAAGCTCTTTAAACGCGGACAAGAGCAACTTAAGCGCTCTACGGCCGACGAAATCATTGCACCTAAATACCTCAAGGTGGAGCAAGCTCATTACTGTGGTGATATTGATATCTATATTGATGACACCCGTCAGCGCATACCAAGTGACATCCTTAAGCTTCCTGAAGGATCAGGGCTCGACACCATGTATATCTTCAATGTGGGTGGTGGCGTTAACTCCAACCGAGTCAATAATCTTGAAACGGCGGTTGAGGCACTGTCAAGCTATGCCTTTGAAGGTGACAAAGACAAGCTACAACAACTGAAAGAGCTTGGTGGGGAATTTACTCGTCTTGCTGATAAGGCGACGGGGGAAGGTAAAAACAAACAAGAGTTGATGCGAGAAGTGTTAGTTGATGCCATGACCAATGCCATCTTTTATTGGGAATCGGTCACGGGTGAAACAAAGTTTGCTTTCGCAGAAAAGAGTGGCTTGTGGCGTGTCTACTTAGACCGCAGTACGCTTCAGACCCGAACCTTAGACAAGTACCTACGTGTCGAAACCCTGCCAAGAACGCCTCGCTGGAGAACAGTTCTGAGTTCTATCGAGTTCATTCTCGAACACTGTAAAGAACAGACCCCAGAAAGAACTCATATCGAGATGCTAAGAGATAAACTGCAAAGACTGTTGACCAGTTAACGCTAAACTCATATCACGGATTTACGCCCACCTTGTGTGGGCTTTTTTGTGCCGAACACTTCAATTCGAAGAACAACCGCATCGACCTAAGAGTACTTTTTTTACACCTTTAAACAAGGGTAACATCACGTTACTTGAGATCTAACGCACCTCTGAAAAGTCTCCATTACTCGCTCGATTCCTGACTATTTCTCACCGTTGGCTGACCCTTTTTTGTAGTTTGAGAAGCGAGTCACAACAGAACGGCAGATTTAATTTTCTAGAGAAATTTAACGTAAAACCGACAAGTGACCAAGATCTACAATTACACAAACACGTGGGAACAAGCGGCAATTAAAGGGCAAAAGGGCAAGTAAGCACTCACATATCACGAGCAATGTAAATTCATTTGCGAGTCACATCACTATAACAATTCCGTGCAAAAAACCACCCTATTTTGACGTTAATGACGTATGAACGTATGTTTTTAACGTTTTTAACGGGAAACAAGTTTGATTATTTCATCGATAAGGTGTTTTCTTACTCCTGCCAAAGGCCTACAGGCCACTCTTATCACTTCTCAGAAGACGCGACAAATCTTGAGTAACAGAAAAGAGGTAGGCCTTTAACTAGAGTGTGTGTCAACTAAATGATTTTAGCGACAGATAACATTCAATCCATTAGTGAAATGAAAGCAAATAGTAAGGAACAGCTATGCTTGCCAATATAAAAAAAACAGCAATAGCAACAGCAATTATTGCAACTGCTACAACAGGTTTCGCATCAGTAGCAACCGCTGCAGAACGCAGTGAGTTGACTATTCACCCGAAAGAGTACACCACCTTTGTACGTAACTTTAACCCGTACCTTGGTGCGACTAACCTACATACGACAACTGACTTTATGTATGAGCCACTCGTCGTATTTAACGAAATGCACGGTAACACGCCAGTATTCCGTCTAGCTGAAAGCTTCAAAATGTCAGATGATCTGATGAGCGTTGTTTTCGACATTCGTAAGGGTGTGAAATGGTCTGATGGAGAAACTTTCTCTGCTGATGATGTTGTTTTTTCTTTCAACCTCGTAAAAGAGAAACCAGAGCTTGACCAATCGGGAATCAACTCTTGGGTCACTTCTGTAGAAAAACTGAACGACTACCAAGTTAAGTTTAACTTAACAGAAGCGAACTCAAACGTACCTTATGAAATCGTTAAGGTTCCTGTCGTACCGAAACACATCTGGAAAGACATCAAAGACCCATCAACATTCACCAATGAAAATCCAGTGGGTTCTGGTCCATTTACAGAAATCGATACGTTTACCGCTCAACTGTACATTCAATGTGCAAACCCGAACTACTGGGATGCCGATAACCTAGATGTTGACTGTCTACGAGTTCCACAAATTGCAAACAATGACCAGTTCCTAGGTAAAGTTGTCAACAGTGAGATGGACTGGACGTCTTCGTTCATCCCTGATATCGACCGCACATACGCAGCCGCAAGCCCTAAGCATCACTACTGGTACCCGCCTTCAGGCACACAGGCATTCATCGTTAACTTCAAGGATCCAGATCCAGCGAAAAAAGAAGCACTCACTAACGTAGACTTCCGTCGCGCATTCTCGATGGCGCTTGACCGTCAAACGATTATTGACATCGCGTTCTACGGTGGCGGTACAGTAAATGACTTCGCATCGGGTCTAGGCTACGCGTTTGAAGCTTGGTCTGATGAAAAGGTTCACAACAAATACAAAGGCTACAACACGTACAATGTTGAAGGCGCTAAAGAGCTACTTAAGAAAGCGGGCTTCAAAGATGTCAACAACGATGGTTTTGTTGACACACCATCAGGTAAGTCTTTTGAGCTTCTAATTCAATCACCAAACGGTTGGACTGACTTCAACAACACTGTACAGCTCGCTGTAGAGCAACTGGCTGAAGTAGGCATCCAAGCGAAAGCGCGTACTCCAGACTTCTCTGTCTACAACCAAGCGATGCTTGAAGGTACGTATGACGTAGCTTACACAAACTACTTCCACGGTGCGGATCCATACACTTACTGGAACAGTGCTTACAACTCAGCACTTCAATCTGGTGATGGTATGCCTCGCTTCGCAATGCACTTCTACAAAAACGACAAGCTAGATGGCTTACTTAACAGCTTCTACAAAACAGCTGATAAGAACAAACAGCTAGATATTGCACATGGTATTCAGCAAATCATCGCTGCAGATCAAGTGACAATCCCTGTGATGTCTGGTGCTTACATGTACCAATACAACACAACTCGCTTCACTGGTTGGTGGAACGAAGAAAATCCAAAAGGCCGTCCAAACATTTGGGCTGGTATTCCAGAGCGTCTACTTCATGTACTGGACCTAAAACCAGTTAAATAAGTATTCGTTCAATCTTTGCGGCGTAACTTCTTACGCCGCTTATAAACCCCCACACTCTCTATTGAATGTATGGCGCTCGTCGTCAGGGGGTTTTTCGTTCCAAATTTCGCTAGGAGCGACCTGAATCCAGAAACAGGGAAACAATCTGGGTGAGTAAGGTGTGAGTTATGGGTTATTTTTTAAGACGTTTGTCATTTTATTTTGTCGCGCTATTAGTTGCTGCGACGTTAAACTTTATTATTCCAAGAGCAATGCCTGGTGACCCAGTTACCATGATGTTTGCAAATGCTTCTGTACAAGTTACTCCTGAGCGTATTGCTGCAATGAAAGAACTATTAGGCTTCGTTGATGGTGGCTATTTGGTTCAATACTTTGCGTACATGAAAAATATTCTTAGCTGGGAGCTTGGTACATCAATTCAATTTTACCCACTGTCAGTGAATACGCTATTAGGTGGTGCATTCGGTTGGTCGCTTTTCTTAGCGGGCACCGCGGTTATTCTTTCTTTCTCTATTGGTTCCATACTCGGTATTTTTGCAGCGTGGAAACGCGGCAGTAAATACGATGCCTTTGTGACACCTGGGATGCTGATTCTACAAGCCGTTCCTCAAGTTGTTATTGCGATGATTGCACTATTCACCTTCGCAATTGGCTTAAAGTGGTTCCCAACAGGCTACGCCTACACCGCTGGTACGATACCGGATTGGACAAGCTGGGCTTTCATTAAAGATGTCGCTTACCATGCCTTCTTACCCTTGTTCTGTGCTTCTGTTGTTCAAATTGGTGGCTTCTTAGTCAACATGCGTAACAACATGATCAACTTGCTAGCAGAAGACTACATCACCATGGCGAAAGGCAAAGGCTTGAGCGAAAACCGAGTGGTATTCAACTACGCCGCTCGTAATGCAATGCTGCCAAGTGTCACTGCGCTTTCGATGTCTTTAGGTATGGCCATTGGTGGTCAGTTAATTATCGAAATCATCTTTAACTACCCAGGCCTAGGCAGCGTACTTTTCAATGCAATTAACGCTCGTGACTACCAAGTACTGCAAGGCCAGCTGCTTATCATGACGCTATTCATGCTGTTCTTTAACCTAGTTGCAGACATGCTTTACGTTGTTCTTGATCCTCGTCTTCGTAAGGGTGGTAAATAATCATGAAAGACTTTTTAAAACTCATTTGGCGTAACCCGATGGCCCTGACTGGTGTCATCATCCTCAGTGTTTTTATTCTTGGTGCGATTGCAGCTCCATTAATCACTAAGCACGTACCAGACAAGCGTACAGGTAATCCACACGAATACCCTGGTTTCATTGTTAAGTCAGCACAAACGAATCCTGATGGCTGGGTTGCTCAGAATCTAGCGGACGATCGTCGTACATTAATTATGTCGAAAAACGCAGACCATGTACTCGGTACTACTCGTATGGGCCGTGACGTTTGGTCACAAGTGGTATACGGCGCACGCGTATCTCTAGCTGTGGGATTTGGTGCGGGTCTCACCGTATGTTTACTCGCAACGGTTATTGGTGTTTCTGCAGGTTACTTCGGTGGTCGTGTCGATGACGTTCTAACCGCCGCAATGAACATCATGTTAGTCATTCCTCAATACCCATTACTGTTTGTAGTGGCCGCCTTTATCGGTGAGGCAGGGCCACTCACCATCACCTTAGTTATTGGCTTTATGTCCTGGGCTTGGGGGGCCCGTGTTGTTCGATCCCAAACCTTAGCACTGCGTGAAAAAGAGTTTGTAAAAGCCGCTGAAGTTTTGGGTGAATCTTCATTCCGCATCATCTTCGTCGAGATTCTGCCAAACCTTATCTCTATCGTTGGGGCGAGCTTCATCGGTTCGGTGATGTACGCAATCATGATGGAAGCTACGATTTCGTTCCTAGGTCTTGGTGACCCGAACACAATCAGCTGGGGCATCATGCTGTACAACGTTCAAACCTCTTCATCAATGTTGATTGGCGCTTGGTGGGAACTGTTGGCTCCTTGTATCGCATTGACACTACTGGTAACGGGTCTTGCTCTGCTTAACTTCGCTGTCGATGAAATTGCCAACCCACAACTGCGTTCTCACAAAGGCATGAAGCGTTGGAAAAAACTCGCGGCGCAAGATAAAGACGAACGTGAACCAGTACTACCACCACAAAATGCACTTTGGAGCGGAGATAAATAATCATGTCTGAACCACTAATTTCTATCCGCAATTTATGCGTAGATTACATCACAGACTCAGGCGATGTTCGTGCTTGTAACAACGTAAGTTTCGATATCGCCCCAGGTGAAGTATTTGGCCTTGCTGGTGAATCTGGCTGTGGTAAATCAACGGTCGCTTTCTCTTTAATGCGCTTACATAAGCCACCCGCTTATATCAGTGGTGGTGAGGTTATCTTCAACGGTGAGAACATCTTGGAATACAGTGATGACCGTATGCAGTCGTTCCGTTGGAGCGAGATGTCGATGGTCTTCCAGAGTGCGATGAACGCACTCAACCCTGTATTACCCATGGAAGAGCAGTTCTGTGATGTGATTATGCGTCACACCAATATGACGCGTGAACAAGCGAAAAAACGAGCTGAAGGTCTGCTTGAAATCGTCGACATTCACCCGAGTCGATTAACTGACTACCCTCACCAATTTTCTGGTGGCATGCGTCAACGTTTGGTTATTGCTATTGCGCTAGCTCTGAATCCAAAGCTGATCATTATGGATGAACCGACAACAGCACTTGATGTGGTTGTTCAACGCGAAATCCTACAAAAAATCTATGCGCTAAAAGAAGAGTTTGGCTTCTCAATTCTGTTCATTACTCATGACTTGTCATTGATGGTCGAGTTTTCTGACCGCATCGGCATCATGTACTCAGGTGAACTGATTGAGGTCGCGAACTCTCAAGATATTCTAGAAAACCCTTACCACCCTTACACCAAAGGGCTGGGCAGTTCTTTTCCCCCATTAATAGGGCCAAAGACAAAGTTAACCGGCATCCAAGGTAACCCTCTGAATCTATTAGAGATTCCTGAAGGGTGTCGTTTCCAAGCACGTTGTGACCGCGTACACGAAACGTGTACCAAGGTGCCAACCAAGCTGCGTGCTATCGAAGCGGGACATTTGTCTAACTGCCACTTGTACGGTGACCCAATAGTACAAAGGAAGCTATAGCTTGCACGCTTAGTCAGCGTGAGTAATGAACAAGGCAGATCGACTGCCAAAAGCAAGCAAAGCGAACAAGGATTCTGGAGACAATTATGAGTAAAGATTTCGGTCAATTATTGGTAGAAGGTAAGAATGTCGTAAAAGACTTCCCAATAAGCAGTACCACCATTCAAACCCCGATGATGCGTGCAATTAACGACGTGTCATTCAAGATGTACAAGAGTCGTGGCCTCGCGGTGGTTGGTGAGTCTGGTTCAGGCAAATCCACAACCGCCAAAATGATCGCAAAAATGTATGCGCCTTCGGGCGGTACCATTGAGTACAAAGGCCGTGATATCCAAGAGATTTCGAGCCGAAAAGATCTGATGCATTACCGTGAAGGTGTGCAGATGGTATGGCAAGACCCGTTTGGCTCTCTTAACCCTACACACAACATCTTTCACCACATTGCTCGACCACTGTTGATCCATAAAAAGGTCACTCCGGGCAATAAGAAAGAACTTGAAGAGCGCGTATATGATCTTCTAGAGCAAGTGGGGTTAATTCCGCCAAAAGAGACATCAACAAAATACCCTCACCAACTGTCTGGTGGCCAGCGTCAACGTGTCAACCTAGCACGTAACATTGCGGTCGGTGCAGAAGTTGTGCTAGCCGATGAACCGACGTCAATGCTAGACGTTTCCATTCGTGCTGGTGTTTTAAACCTAATGGAAGAGATGAAATTTGAGAAGCAGATGTCTCTTCTTTACATCACTCACGATATCGCAACCGCGCGTTATATCGCTGAAGATCTTTCAGTGATGTACGTGGGACATATGGTGGAATGGGGTGATACCGATAGCGTGATAGCTAACCCTCAACACCCTTACACGCAACTTCTTGTTTCTGCCGTTCCAGATCCTAAAAAATCGATCCACGAAAAACTGGCGGGTAATAAAGGGGAAATCCCACTTTGGACTCCAGCATCTGTCGGTTGCCCATTTGCAGGTCGTTGTACTCAAGCGATGGACAAGTGTAAAGAGCAGTTACCGGGTGTAACTCAACTAGCAGACAACCACTTTGTTCGCTGCTACCTACACGAAAGCTAAAGATTAAAACTGAGTTAGGGTCTCTGGGCTCTAACTATTTTTATCCAAACCAATTCTGGTACCTAGCCAATAGAAACTAGGACTGTCGGAGAATATTGATGCTGTTATTGACCAACCATATTGGCTATGAGTCCACAGGCCCCAAGCAAGCTATCTTACAAACGAAAAAAGCTCGCCTATCTAGCACAACGGCTCTGCTCGTCTGTGCTGACAACCATATGACTGTCGGAAGTTTTGATGTGGTTAAACAAGGCCGCGTAGCAAATTGGCATCAAGGGCAATTCTTCACTATCGATTTCAGTTCAGCCACTGAATCTGGTCGCTACTATCTACGTTTTGACAACCTGCGTTCAGAAGTGTTTGAGATTGGTAGCAACCTATTAATGAACCACACATTTTCTGATGTGATTCATTACTTTAAGTCTCAACGTTGCGGCGGTATTTTTGACAAGAAAGATCGACAAGCACAGATCTTGGGAACCGACAGATATATTGACGTGCATGGCGGTTGGTATGATGCATCAGGTGACGTGAGTAAGTATTTTAGCCACTTATCTTATGGCAACTACCTCAACCCACAACAAATTCCCATGGTCGTTTGGAACATGCTAAAAAGCGTTCGCTTGACCCACAATAACCCAGACTTCCCTAAATTCTCGATGACCCGCTTGACTGAAGAAGCGCTATTCGGTGCGGATTTCTTAGTACGCATGCAAGACACCGCTGGTTACTTCTACATGACGGTATTCGACAAATGGAGCAAAGATATCAATCAGCGCGACATCTGCGCGTATGCCACTCAAGAAGGGCATAAATCAACAGACTTACAAGCGGGCTACCGTCAAGGTGCTGGTGTTGCTATCGCAGCATTGGCTGCGGCGGCTGAGCTGGAAAGCAGTGGCGATTACTCTAGCCAAACCTATCTTGATACGGCTATCAAAGGTTACTGGCACTTAAAAGAGTACAATCTGCAATACCTAAACGATGGTGAAGAGAACATCATCGATGAGTATTGCGCCCTACTCGCCGCCAATGAGTTGTACCGAGTAACACAAGATTCACGATATCTATCAGAAGCAAGAACTTGGGCTGAACGATTGCTCTCTCGTCAGCAATCCGATGATTCCTTTGAGCATTTCTGGTCCGCGAACTCTAATGGCACTCGACCGTACTTTCATGCCGCAGAAGCTGGCCTTCCGGTGATTGCACTATGCGAATACATCGACCATGAAACGGACCCTAAGTTGAAAGAACAAGCACGTGTTGCGGTTGAGCAAGCTTGTCAGTTCGAAATCAACATCACCGACAAAGTCACCAACCCGTTTGGCTACCCAAGACAGTACGTTAAGTCTGTCGATGGTGATAAACGTGATGCCTTCTTTGTCGCACAACAGAACGAAACCGGCTACTGGTGGCAAGGTGAAAACGCGCGTCTTGGCTCCATTGCAACCATGGCGTATTTCGTTCAACCACACATTAAAGATGAGCCCCTTAAAAAGCGCTTACTCCAACTTTCACAAAACAGCCTTGATTGGATTTTGGGATTGAACCCTTACCACATGTGCATGCTTGATGGTCACGGTCATAACAACCCCGACTACCTACCACAGCTTGGTTTCTTCAATGCGAAAGGCGGTATTTGTAACGGCATCACGGCTGGCTTTGAGGATGAACAAGACATCGCGTTCAATCCACCCGCTCAAAAAGAAGACATGCTACAAAACTGGCGCTGGGGTGAACAATGGATCCCTCATGGCGCGTGGTACTTGTTGGCGACCGCTGCACAATTCAGTCATTTTACATCGAGTAGGGAGCAATAATCATGACTCTTTACTACATAGGCATTGATGGTGGTGGTACCTCTTGCCGAGCTCGAATCCGAGATGACCAAGGCAAACTCATCGGTGAAGCAAAGAGCGGCAGTGCCAACATCCTTTTGGGTGTTGATGTTGCGATGAGCTCCATTATTGATGCCATCACAAAAGCGGCACAACAAGGGCAACTCGACTCCAACGATTTTTCTCGTATGCATGTCGGGTTAGCACTGGCTGGTGCTGAACAAAAATCAGCATGGCTAGGATTCATGCAACAAGACCACCCTTTCGCCAGCATGACATTAAATACCGATGCTTATGGCGCGTGTATCGGTGCTCACAATGGCCAAGACGGCGCAATCATGATTGGTGGTACAGGCTCATGTGGCATCTATCTAAAAGACGGTGAGCAACATGTTGTTGGTGGTCGTGAATTCCCAATTTCAGACCAAGGCGGCGGCGCGGTTATGGGCTTACGTTTAATTCAACAAGTCCTGTTAGCAGAGGACGGCATTCGCAGTAAAACCCCGCTAACTCAGCATGTTATGAGTCACTTTAATCATGATGTGGATGCTATCGTGGCGTGGTCGAAAGGCGCGATTCCAAAGGATTACGGCCAATTTTCTCCGATCATTTTTCAACTCGCTAATGAAGGCGATGAGTTGGCCATCGAACTGCTCAAGCAAACCGCAGCTGATATCGAAATGTTTGTCTTAGCACTGCATCGAAAAGGGGCTGACAAGGTGTGCTTAATGGGCAGTATCGCAGAGCGCATTCTCCATTGGTTATCCCCCCCTGTTCAACAATGGATCGTTAAACCTCAATTTGACGCTATCGAAGGCGCATTGATGTTTGCCGGTAAATCACAACATAACTTGTATCAATCGGCTTAGCAGGGTAGTTATATGAATTATCGCATCGACTTTGCTGTTCTTTCTGAACAAAAGAATAACTGCCGACTTGGCCTTACCGTACATAACTTAAGTGACTTCGACGTAAAAGATTGGTCACTGCATTTTGCCTTTGACCGATTCATCCTTCCTGAAAGTTTATCGCAAGGTGAGCTGACTCAAGTTGGCAGCTATTGCTCATTCAAACCGAGTTCGCTCGTATTAATGGCCAATAACCATTACTACTTTGAATTCAGTATTCAAAGCGCCCCATTCCGCTTCTATTCGGATGGTCTAAATGATGCCTTTATTCAATCTCATCACCAAGGAGAAACATCGGTACTGCCCGTTGCTATATCACCGATTGTTTTGGCTTCACCCTACCGTGAACGCAACCAAATTCCTGAAGTCAATGCCGCTCAAGTGGCGTTAATTCCTCAACCCAATCAGATCGAACTTCAACCCGGTAACTTCACGCTAACTGGCGAATGTAAGATTGACGCTCAATCTCATCTTGCTGATAAGGCGGTCTGTTGGCTACAACAAGAGTTACTTTCTGCTTTTGAACTGTCTCTTTCGAATGCGCTTTCAAAAGACGAAAGTGGCGACATTCTATTTCGCAGCAATCCGACGTTAGACGAAGCCCATTATAAGCTCGCCATCAATGCACAGCAGATCATACTTGAATCCGGTAGTCAGTCTGGCTTTACGCATGCCGTAGCCAGTCTAATTCAATTAGTTCAACCGCTGGGTATCAAGCGCTTCGCCATTCCATGTTGCAAAATCATCGATCAACCTCGTTTTCAGTATCGCGGCATGATGTTGGACTGCGCTCGTCACTTCCACTCCGTGGAACAAGTGAAGCGGTTAATCAACCAACTGGCACACTATAAGTTCAACGTATTTCATTGGCACCTCACTGATGATGAAGGTTGGAGGATTGAGATCAAGAGCCTGCCTCAGCTAACAGAAATTGGCGCTTGGCGCGGCCCTGATCATGTATTAGAGCCTCAATATACTCACATTGCAGATAACTATGGTGGCTTTTACACACAGCAGCAGATTCGTGGCGTCATTGAATACGCAGAACAACGCAGTATCACCGTGATCCCTGAAATTGATATCCCAGGTCACTGCCGCGCCGCGATCAAATCACTGCCTGATATGCTGGTAGAGCAAGCAGACACCACACACTACAAAAGCATTCAGCACTACAACGACAACGTACTAAATCCGGGGTTACCGGGCACTTACCAATTCCTAGATGCCGTTATTGAAGAAGTCGCAGCGCTTTTTCCTAGCGAATTAATTCACATGGGTGCAGACGAAGTCCCCCTCGGCGTGTGGACCAACAGCCCTGCCGCTCAAGCTCTAATGAAAGAGCATCAATATCAAGACAGCAAAGACTTACAAGGTCACCTATTTCGTTATGCCGAGAACAAACTCAAGCAACTGGGCAAGCGTATGGTTGGCTGGGAAGAGGCGCAACACGGCGACAAGGTGAGCAAAGAGACCATCATCTATTCTTGGCTCAGTGAAGAGGCCGCTGTCAATTGCGCTCGCCAAGGCTTTGATGTGGTGCTGCAACCTGCGCAGTTTACTTATCTCGACATGACCCAAGATTACGCACCGGAGGAGCCGGGGGTCGATTGGGCAGCGGTTATCCCATTAGAACAAGCTTATACCTACGAAGCACTTGCTGAAATCTCCGACACCGACCCGATTCGTAAACGGATCCGCGGAATTCAGTGTGCTCTATGGTGTGAGATCATCACCAACCAAAAGCGTATGGATTACATGGTATTCCCAAGAATGAGCGCTTTAGCTGAAGGATGTTGGACACATAAAAACAACCGAAACTGGCGAGATTACCTATCTCGCCTAAAGGGGCATCTGCCATTACTCGACAGACTCAATGTCGAGTATCGCAACCCTTGGAAAACTTAAGAAAACAAAAACATAGCAGGCTCACATTGAGAGCTTGCTGACTCAAATTAAGATGCTCAGTCCGATAAGACTCAGCCTCACTATTTAAAAATTAGCTGCATAGAGGCAGTTTGTTAAAAAGGAAATGACAATGAAATACGGCTATTTCGATAACGACAATCGCGAATACGTCATCACTCGCCCTGACGTACCAGCACCTTGGACCAACTACCTAGGTACTGAAAAGTTTTGTACCGTGATTTCGCACAATGCGGGCGGTTACTCGTTCTACAATTCTCCGGAATACAACCGTGTTACTAAATTCCGTCCAAACGGCACTTTCGACCGTCCAGGGCACTATGTTTACCTACGTGATGATGAAACGGGGGATTACTGGTCTATCTCTTGGCAGCCAGTGGCAAAAAGCCTAGATGACGCGAACTACGAAGTCCGTCATGGTCTGTCATACTCAAAATTCAAATGTGAGTACAGCGGCATTACCGCAACCAAAACCCTATTCGTACCTAAGGGCGAAGATGCCGAAGTTTGGGATGTGGTACTGAAGAACAACACAGACAAGCCAAGAACCATCAGTACCTTCTCGTTTGTTGAGTTCTCTTTCAGTCACATTCAATCAGACAACCAAAACCATCAGATGTCTTTGTACTCTGCCGGCACGTCTTACCAAGAAGGCGTTCTGGAGTACGACCTGTACTACAACACTAACGACTTTGAAGGCTTCTACTACCTAGCTTCAACTTTCTCACCAGACAGCTACGATGGCCAACGTGACAACTTCCTTGGCATGTACCGTGATGAAGCAAACCCGATTGCGGTCGAAAACGGTAAGTGTTCTAACAGCGCGCAAACTTGTTACAACCACTGTGGTTCTCTGCACAAGCAATTTACGATTCAACCCGGTGAAGAAGTTCGCTTTGCGTATGTACTCGGTATCGGTAAAGGCAACGGTGAACGCCTACGTGAGAAGTACCAAGACACAGCCAACGTAGATGCTGCTTTCCAAGGCATCAAAGATCACTGGGACGAGCGTCGCAACAAATTCCAAGTTAAGTCGCCAAACGAAGGCTTAGACACCATGATCAACACGTGGACGCTATACCAAGCGGAAACTTGTGTGGTGTGGTCACGCTTTGCATCCTTCATCGAAGTGGGTGGCCGTACTGGCCTTGGTTACCGTGATACGGCGCAAGATGCTATCTCAGTGCCTCATGCCAACCCACAAATGACCAAGAAACGCATTATTGACCTGCTTCGTGGCCAAGTGAAAGCGGGCTACGGTTTGCACTTATTCGATCCAGATTGGTTTGATCCGGAGAAAGCTGACGTTGAACCTTCCAAATCGCCAACGGTTGTTCCAACACCATCCGATGACGACAAGATCCACGGCATTGAAGACACCTGTTCTGATGATCACCTATGGATCGTTCCAACCATCATCAAGTACGTAATGGAAACCGGTGAACACGATTTCTTTGATGACATGATTCCATACGCAGATGGGGGCGAAGCAACGGTTTATGATCACATGAAAGCAGCATTAGACTTCTCTGCTGAATACGTGGGTCAAACCGGTATCTGTAAAGGCCTTCGTGCTGACTGGAATGACTGTTTGAACCTAGGTGGCGGTGAATCTTCAATGGTTTCATTCCTACACTTCTGGGCGCTACAAGAATTCCTAGATCTTGCTAAGTTCCGCAATAACGATGCTGACGTTGCTAAATACACAGAAATGGCAGCGAATGTTCGCGAAGCGTGTGAAACCCACCTTTGGGATGACGAGGGTGGCTGGTACATCCGTGGTCTGACTAAAAATGGCGACAAAATTGGCACCGCACAACAAGCTGAAGGCCGAGTTCACCTTGAATCAAACACGTTAGCTGTTCTCTCTGGTGCAGTTTCTCAAGAACGCGGCGAGAAAGCGATGGACGCCGTTGATGAGAATCTTTTCTCTGAATACGGCCTACATCTAAATTCTCCATCGTTTGCAACACCAAACGATGATATCGGCTTCGTCACTCGCGTTTACCAAGGTGTTAAAGAGAACGGTGCAATCTTCTCTCACCCGAACCCATGGGCTTGGGTAGCCGAGGCAAAACTTGGCCGTGGTGACCGTGCGATGAAGTTCTACGATGCCCTGAACCCGTACAACCAAAACGACATGATTGAAACGCGCTACGCAGAACCATACTCCTACGTGCAATTCATCATGGGTAAAGATCACCAAGACCATGGCCGTGCAAACCACCCTTGGTTAACGGGCACCTCTGGTTGGGCTTACTTCGCGGTAACCAACTTCATTCTTGGTGTTCGTACCGGCTTTGAAGGCTTAACGGTTGATCCTTGTATCCCGACGAATTGGCCCGAATTCGAGGTTACTCGTCAATGGCGTGGCGCGACTTACAACATCACAGTGCAAAACCCGAATGCAGTCAGTAAAGGGGTCGCTTCGATCACTATCAATGGTGAGTCAGTTGAAGGCGTAATCCCAGTACAAGCAGAAGGCAGCGTCAACGATATTGTCGTTGTTCTAGGCTAGTCTCGCAATTTAACGAACCGCTCCTGTCTCAAGCCCAAATCAGCTTGAGACAGTGAGACTAAAAGGATTTTCTCATGATTAAATTTGGTACAGGTGGTTGGCGCGCTTTCATTGGTGAAGAGTTCACCAGAGAAAACGTTCGCTTGGTAGCACAGGCGCTTGCTAACATTATTAACAACGAAGATGCAGCAAAAAATGGCTTCGTCATCGGTTACGACCGCCGCTTCCTTTCCGATAAAGCCGCATGTTGGTTTGCTGAAGTATTGGCAGCCAATAACATCAAAGTCAGCTTTATAGACAAATTCGTTCCAACGCCTATTGTGATGTTCCAAGCAAAAGAGATGGGATGCACCTACTCAGCGTGTATCACCGCTTCTCACAACCCAGCAGACTACAATGGCATCAAGGTGTTCATTGAAGGTGGGCGCGATGCCGATGAGATCATCACAGAGAAGATCGAACAGCAAATCGCAACACTGACCAGCGAAGACGTTATCCGCGTTGACTTCGAACAAGCATTACATGACCAAGAAATCGAGATCATCAACCCGATGAATGACTTTGTTGATTCAATCATCAACTTCATCGACATCGAGTCGATCAAGCAAGCTAACCTACGTGTACTGATTGATCCAATGTTTGGCGTGGCAAAAAATGCTCTGCAAACAGTACTGATTAACGGTCGCTGTGATGTCGACGTGATCAACGATGGCAAAAACCCAGATTTTGGTGGCTTGATGCCATCACCAAATGCCGCAACGCTCTATCGCTTGAAGCACTTAGTTGCTGCAGAGGGCTATGACATTGGCATTGGTACTGATGGTGATGCTGACCGCTTAGGCATCATCGATGAAAAAGGTCACTTTATTCACCCTAACGAAGTGCTACTCCTGCTTTACTACTACTTACTGGAATACAAAGGCTGGAAAGGGTCTGTCGTTCGTAATATCGCAACCACACACCTACTCGACAAAATAGCAGAGGATCATGGCGAAAAAAGCTTTGAGGTTCCTGTAGGCTTTAAGCATATCAGCTCGCAAATGGAAGCCGATGACTCATTAATTGGCGGTGAGAGTTCGGGTGGCTTAACCATTCGTGGTCACATCAAAGGTAAAGATGGTGTATTCGCTTCAAGCTTACTGGTTGAGATGATCAGTGTGACAGGTAAAAAGTTATCTGAGTTACTGAATGAAATCTATTCTAAATACGGCTATGCCTATACCTCTGAGGGAGATTGCAAGTTCAAGCCTTCAGAGAAAGAAGCGCTCTACACGAAAATCTACGTAGAGAAACAACTGCCTGAATTTGAATACGACATTGAAAAAGTCAGCTATGAAGATGGGGCTAAGGTGTACTTCAAGAATGGCGGCTGGGTCATTGCTCGCTTCTCAGGAACAGAGCCATTACTACGAATCTTCGCAGAAATGAAAGACAAAGACACCGCAGAACATGTTCTTCAAACAGTGAAAGACTTCCTCTCTCTATAGGCTTATAGAGTGAGCAGTTTTGTATAAGGCTTAACAAACCACTGCCTTGTTAAAGCCTATAGATGAAGAACGCTTGCCCAGTACTTGATTAAAGTACTGGGCTTTTTTAGACCGGACGAACGGCGGTTAAAACGCCAATACGCCTTTGGTATCCACTTTTACAGTGACTGGCATGCCCACTTCAAGCGCTTCTGAAGAGGTCGCTAATAATTTTTGACCATGCGCTTCAATCACATAACGACAGTGATCACCCATAAATTGTTGCTCTGATACAGACAGGTTGCTATCCACATCATGAGTGGCAACGATATGTTGAGGTCTTAACAACAACGCACATTCCGCGCCCACTTCAATCTCAGTTTGTGCTTTCGCTTCAATCACACCTAAGCTGGTTTCAAATTCACTGTCTGAAATACGTTGTGCCTTGAGATAACTGCCGCCACCTAAGAAATCAGCAACAAACTGACTTGATGGATGGAAATACAGATCAGATGCTGAACCATACTGTTCAATCACACCATGATTCATCACTGCCATTTTATCCGCAAAAGCGAACGCTTCTTCACGGCTGTGTGTCACAAAAATAGCCGTCACACCCTGCTTCTTAAATATCTTACGGATCTGAGAAATCAGCTCATGACGAACTTGAGTATCAATGTTAGAGAACGGTTCATCCAATAGCAGTAAGTCTGGTTTGTAAGCCAAAGAGCGAGCAATCGCAACACGTTGTTGCTGACCACCAGAAAGTTGGTGTGGGTAGCGGTCGCCGTACTCATCTAAGTGAACCAACTCCAACATCTCTTGAACCTTCTCTTTCTTTTGCTGTTCAGAAAGATCTTTTAAACCAAAACCCACATTCTGGTTTACCGTCAGATGCGGAAATAGGGCGTAATCTTGGAAAATCATACCAATATTGCGCTGCTCTGGCGGCAACCAATTATCGCCATCATCAATGGTTTGACAGTTCAAACTCATTACACCACGACTCAATGGCAGTAAGCCGGCAATCGCCTTAAGTAAGGTCGTTTTTCCGCAGCCACTCGCACCAAGCAGACAGACAATTTCACCATGCTCTACGTCTAACGAGAGCGCTTCCAAAATGGTTTGCGACTCATACTGACAAGTCAGATCTTTAATTGATAATGCACAACTCATTAGTGTTTCTGCTCCAAGGAACGGTTGACGATGATCAGAGGAATTAACCCCACCAACACCAATAATACAGCAGGCATTGCCGCCAATTCTAAGTGCTCGTCTGAGGCATAGTTATAAACGTACGTTGCCAATGTTTCGAAATTAAAAGGGCGCAGCAGCAAGGCCGCATTCAACTCTTTCATTGATTCGATAAACACCAGTAAGCCAGCGATCAATGCGCCACGTTTAATCAAAGGTAAATGAACACGGCGTAACATCTGATTGGTATTGCAACCCATGGTTTTAGAAGCCATATCCAATGAAGGGGAGACTTTACTCAAGCTACTTTCAATACTGCCAATTGCAACCGCAGAAAAACGCACCACCATGGCAAAAATAAGCGCAAACATAGAACCAGAGAAGATCAAACCAGGTCGCCCCCACTCCATCACTTTCGCAATATCGTTGACCAAGTGATCCATGAACAAAACAGGTACCATCACACCAATCGCTAACACGGTGCCCGGAACGGCATAGCCCATCGAAGCGAGACGCATATAAGCTTGATTTTTATTGCTCGGGCTAACACGTTGATTGAAGTTAACAATCATCGCGACAATCACACCAATAATCGCAGCAACCACCGAAACATAAAGGCTGTTAACCGCATACTCTCTGAACTCAGGGGTCCAGCTTTGAGCAAAATATTGGTAGGCATAAATAATAAGTTGGCCAAGAGGGAACAAGAATGCAACGCAAACTAATCCCCAGCACCACAATAGTGCCAGCCATTTTTTCCAACCAGAAAGGTCATAACGAAAATCTTCGCGGCTGCTGAATTGATTCTGGAATAGCTTCTGCTTACGGCGACTGTATCGTTCTGAGCTCAACAGTAGGATCACGATAACCAACATGATTGCCGATATTTTCGCTGCTGCCGTTAAGCTTGAGTAGCCTAGCCAAGTATCATAAACCGCCGTCGTTAACGTATTGACCGCAAAGTAACTCACGGTACCAAAGTCACCGATGGTTTCCATCGCAACGAGCGATAAACCGACCGCAATTGACGGACGAACAAGTGGTAAGGAGATACGACGAAAGCTTTCCCAAGGTGAGCATTTTAGCAAACGAGCGGATTGCAATAAGGAGACGTTTTGCTCCATAAATGCCGCACGGCACAACAAATAAACATAAGGATAGAGAACGAGAGACAGAACAATAATAGCGCCGGATAAGGTTCTAATATCCGGGAACCAATACTCACCAGGTCCCCACCCAGTAAGATCTCGCAGTAAAACCTGAACCGGGCCGGCAAAGTCGAACCAGTCGGTAAAGATATACCCAACAATATAGCCTGGCATTGCTAATGGCAGGACGAGTGCCCACTGCAAAACACGCTCTCCTGGAATACGACACATTGCCATAACCCAAGCCGACGGAATGCCAAAAATTAAAGACAGGGACATGGTTCCCATCACTAAAACCACCGTATTGTAAGCATAGGTGGGCATCACCGTGGACATGAGATGAGAAAATAACTCATCGGTTTCGCCAACAGCCGTCGTAAAAATCGCTAAGATCGGTAAAACCAGTAGCACAGCGATGAAGCCGCTACTGGTGTTCCATAAATAATTCTTTTCTTTCATCGCTTAACTACAACGAGGCTTAATGAAATACATATGCATTTGCAAATACATCTCATATCCTTTTAATGGTGGGGTTATTTATACCCATATACGGTAATGACTTCAAGGTGAGATGTTCATAACTGAAAGGATCAGCAGAGAGCTTTGTATCAAAAAGTGATTTCCAAAAAACAAACCACCCCAAGTGGCCAAAAAGTGACGACTTGAGGTGGTATTTTTATGTCGGTTGAAGCCTACATCAATAAATTATAGATCGAACTTAACTTCATCTAATAGCTTGATTGCCGCTGCGTGGTATTTTGCAATTTCATCCAGAGAAATAGTATCCGCTTTGAACTCACCCCATGAAGCAACAAGTTCAGAAGGTTTCACGTCTGTTTTCACTGGATATTCAAAGTTCACTTCGGCGTACATGCTTTGTGCTGTGTTGCCAGATAGGAATTCCATCAGCTTAACGGCATTCTCTTTATTTGGAGAATATTTAGCCATTGCCATACCAGAGATGTTTACGTGAGTACCTGTCGTCTCTTGGTTAGGGAAGTTAATGTAAACAGAGTCAGCCCAAGCTTTTTGCTCTTTATCATTAATCATTTTACCTAAGTAGTAGCTGTTACCTAGAGCAACATCACACAGACCTTCTTTGATCGCTTTAACTTGCGCGCGGTCGTTACCTTGAGGCTTACGAGCCAGGTTAGCTTTGACACCTTCTAGCCATTCTTTTGTTTCAGCTTCACCTTTGTGAGCAATCATCGAAGATACTAGAGATACATTGTATGGGTGCTTACCGCTACGAGTACAGATTTTACCTTTAAACTCAGGCTTCGTTAGATCTGCGTAAGTGAACTCTTCACCTAGACGACCAACACGGTCACGTGAAGAATAAACGCTACGTGTACGCGTTGTTAGAGCGAACCACTCGTTATCTGTATCTTGGTATTGAGCAGGGATGTTCTTTTCAAGTACATCGCTCTCTACAGGTTGAACTAGACCTTGTTTTGTTAGCTCAGATAGACGGCTGATGTCTACCGTTAACACGACATCTGCTGGGCTGTATTCACCTTCTTGAGCTAACTTTTCTGCTAAACCTTTTTTAGCAAACTTAACGTTTACTTTAATGCCCGTCTCTTTTGTGAACTCCTTAAACATAGGCTCAACGAGGAAAGGTTGACGGTAAGAGTATACATTCACTTCTTCCGCAGCCATGGCTGTCGGAGCAATGACACTGCACGCTAGAGCTGAAAGAGTTAGCAGTTTTTTCATGGTAAAATCCTTTATATCGAAATGATAATGGGTATCAGTTGCGTTATTATATTCATCATGAATATATTTACAATGACGACCAACAAAAAATAAATCGACTTCAGCCATTAAAACGCCTTACTTTTGTAACAAAGCATTTCGAAACAAACACCTCATCATTTACCTCAAAAACAATCAAACCCCACAACCATGAGTTGTAGGGTTTGATTTTTCCGCCTAACCGCTATCAGGCTAGAAGATGATGTGTGATTATTTTACTGTTACGAATTCTGGATACGCGCCGACACCACAATCGTGCATGTCCATACCTTCCAGCTCTTCATCTTCAGTAACACGAATACCAATGGTTGCTTTGAGCACTGCCCATACTGCCAGACTCGCACCGAATACCCATGCAAAGATGACTGCCGCACCCAATAGTTGAGCACTAAACGTTGCATCAGCGTTGCTGAGTGGCACCACCATTAGACCGAAGAAACCACAGACACCGTGTACTGAGATAGCACCAACTGGGTCATCAACTTTTGCTTTATCAAGAGCAATAATACTGAATACAACCAATGCACCAGATACCGAACCAATCGCGACTGAGAATAGAGGGGATGGTGATAGAGGATCAGCTGTGATGGCGACGAGGCCCGCTAACGCGCCGTTAAGAATCATGGTTAAGTCTGCTTTACCCCAAGTCGTTTTACATACAAGCAGTGCTGCGATTGCGCCAGCGGCAGCAGCGGCGTTGGTGTTAAGGAAGATTTGACCGACTGCTGTTGCGTTCTCAAAGTCTGAAACCATCAGTTGAGAACCGCCGTTGAAACCAAACCAACCGAACCAAAGGATAAATGTACCTAACGTGGCAAGTGGCATGTTTGAACCAGGAATCGGATAGATTTCACCATTCTTACCGTATTTTCCTCGACGAGCACCGAGTAACAATACGCCAGCAAGTGCCGCTGAAGCGCCAGCCAGATGCACGATACCAGAGCCTGCGAAATCACTAAAACCCGCTTCTGATAGGAAACCACCGCCCCAAGTCCAGTAGCCTTCCATCGGATAAATAAACGCTGTTAACACAACAGAGAAAATTAGGAATGACCAAAGCTTCATACGCTCAGCAACCGCACCTGATACCACCGACATTGCCGTTGCAACGAATACCACTTGGAAGAAGAAATCAGACTCTAGAGAGTGGTCGGCGCCTTCACCTTGTGTACCAATTAATGTACCAAATGATGGCAACCAGCCACCTTCACTGTTATTTACGTACATAATGTTGTAGCCAACCACTAAGAAAGTCGTACAAGCGATAGCGTACAAACAGATGTTCTTAGTTAAAATTTCAGTGGTGTTTTTTGAGCGAACTAAGCCAGCTTCTAACATTGCGAAGCCTGCGGCCATCCACATGACCAACGCACCTGAAATAAGGAAGAAAAAAGTATCTAGTGCGTAACGTAGCTCCGTTACTGTTGTTGTAAGTTCCATATTAAAAGTCTCCAATCCTTGTCATTCTTTAAAGTGCTTCAGTATCCATTTCACCAGTACGAATTCGTACGGCTTGGCTTAGGTCATAAACAAAAATTTTGCCATCGCCAATTTTTCCTGTGTGTGCCGCTTGGCTAATCGCTTCAATAACTCGGTCCACATTCTCCGCTTGAGTCGCAATTTCTAACTTTACCTTGGGTAGAAAATCCACTTGATACTCTGCACCACGATACAATTCAGTGTGCCCTTTCTGACGACCAAACCCTTTCACTTCAGAAACCGTCATACCTTCAATACCGACATCAGAGAGCGCTTCGCGCACATCGTCTAATTTGAATGGCTTAACAATGGCATTTATTAATTTCATATCCGTTCCTTAAATTTTTACTCATCCGTTGATTCCTTTACTACAATCCAAGTAGCGTGCCAAAAATTTAAGTGGTTGATTTAAATAGAATTAGAATTGTAAGTTCATAAAAACGAAAAAAGGCCACACCAATATGGTGCAGCCTTTTCACTATATTAATGCGTGCCACTGTTATTGCTCCAGTTTTGGGCAACGAGACGATGGCAGCATATAACTTAGGGAAATTAGTAACCTAAAAAATCCATCCAACGTTCGATCAACAACTCGAAATCATCAATGCCGCAACTTGCCTGGCTTTCACAGTTATAGAAATCGAACTCACAGCCCTCTTCCATCTCTTGCTCGTGCGCTAACACATTTTCTTGAATGGTGACGTCATCTTCATTGATCGCAAGGCTTATTTCTTTCCCCAAGAGAGTGACTTCATTGCTAAGGTCTTGTCTGGATCGTTGAATAAGATCCATTACATGATCTAACTTCTGCTTATCTTTACCGATCTCTTCTTGAAGCCAGCGGCCAACAATCTCATGACCCATACTGCATTTCACATAGTATTCACCCATTAGAGTGTTTCTAGTAAATTCGAATTCCATAGAGCACCTCATCGGGTTCTAGCTAACTTTATGGGCGGGAGTATACAAGGACTAAAGGTGTGAGGCGAGATATAGACTATAAACTCCAATAACTATGATAGGAAAGCACTGATCCTTGTCATCCTCAAGCACGAGGGACGTGTGAGTTGGGGATCTTTTAAAAGCATATGCATGCAGGGAGAGATTCCCTACTCCTTCCTTCGTCAGTCTATGGAATGACAGGTAGTTCTGTACTCGACATGTAATCGCTTGGTGCACAAAAAAGCGCCTACCGAAGTAGACGCTCTCAATTAAAGATGACAAGGAATTACGCTGGCTCTTGGAAGATAACCGTGTCTGCTTTTTCCGTGTACTGACCCATTTTATGGAAGTTCAAGTAACGGTATGTATCCGCAGCGGTCGCATTCACCTTCTCAGCGTACTCTAAGTACTCTTCTTTTGTTGGGATGCGACCTAGAATCGCGCCAACAGCAGAAAGCTCAGCAGAAGCCAGATAAACGTTGGCACCTGTACCCAAACGGTTCGGGAAGTTACGAGTAGACGTAGACATGACTGTCGACTTGTCTGCAACACGAGCTTGGTTGCCCATACACAGTGAACAACCCGGAGTTTCGATACGTACTCCAGCGCGACCGAAGATGCCGTAATAGCCTTCTTCCGTTAACTGATCTTTATCCATCTTGGTTGGCGGAGCCACCCACAGACGAGTGCTCAGTGAACCATTAAACTCCTCTAGCATCTTACCTGCGGCACGGAAGTGACCAATGTTGGTCATACAAGAGCCGATGAACACTTCTTGAATCTCTGTACCTTGAACGTCAGAAAGCAGACGAGCATCATCAGGATCGTTTGGCGCACATAGGATAGGTTGATCGATATCAGCCAGATCGATTTCAATAACGTGAGCGTATTCAGCATCAGAATCCGCAGAAAGCAATTCAGGGTTCGCCAACCACTCTTCCATTGCAGTCACACGACGCTCGATAGTACGAACATCACCGTAACCTTCTGCAATCATCCACTTAAGCATCACGATGTTTGAGTTCAGATACTCTTCGATTGACTCTTGAGACAGCTTAACGGTACAACCAGCAGCAGAGCGCTCCGCCGATGCATCTGAAAGCTCAAACGCCTGCTCAACCGATAGGTGTTCAACACCTTCAATTTCAAGTATACGACCAGAGAATTCGTTGATTTTACCTGCTTTCTCTACGGTTAAAAGACCTTGCTTGATGCCGTATAGAGGAATTGCATGTACTAGGTCACGTAGCGTGATACCCGGCTGCATTTCACCTTTAAAACGCACCAAGATAGATTCCGGCATATCAAGCGGCATCACACCGGTTGCCGCAGCAAATGCGACCAAGCCAGAACCAGCAGGGAATGAAATACCTAGCGGGAAACGCGTATGTGAGTCACCACCAGTACCAACAGTGTCAGGCAGAAGCATACGGTTTAGCCATGAGTGAATAACACCATCACCCGGGCGAAGTGAAACACCGGCACGGTTCATGATGAAATCAGGTAGCGTGTGGTGCGTGTTTACATCAACGGGTTTAGGGTATGCAGAAGTGTGACAGAATGACTGCATGACAAGGTCAGCAGAGAAGCCAAGACACGCCAAGTCTTTCAGCTCATCACGTGTCATAGGGCCAGTCGTATCTTGAGAACCGACTGTCGTCATTTTAGGTTCACAGTACTGACCTGCACGCACACCTTCAACGCCACAGGCTTTACCAACCATCTTCTGAGCTAGTGTGTAGCCTTTATCCGATGCCGATGGATCGATTGGTTTAGCAAACAGATCGGTTTCTTCTAGACCTAGAGCGTCACGAGCACGACCCGTTAGACCACGACCGATGATCAGTGGAATTCGGCCACCAGCACGCACTTCATCAAGTAATACCTTACCTAACTCAAAGTTTGAAATCACAGAACCGTCTTTACGTACAACACCTTCATATGGGTAGATATCAATGATATCCCCCATGTTCATCTCTTGTACGTTAAGCTCAATGGGTAGTGCACCAGAGTCTTCCATTGTGTTGTAGAAGATTGGCGCAATTTTACCGCCAAGACACACACCGCCAGTACGCTTATTTGGTACGAATGGGATATCATCCCCCATAAACCAAAGTACAGAGTTTGTTGCCGATTTACGAGAAGACCCTGTACCAACTACGTCACCAACGTAAGCCAGTGGGATGCCATCTTTCTGTAATTCTTCAATTTGCTTAATTGGACCAACATTACCCGCATCATCAGGGTTAATGCCTTCACGCTCCATCTTCAACATCGCTTTTGCGTGTACTGGAATGTCTGGGCGTGACCATGCATCTGGTGCTGGAGACAGGTCATCGGTGTTCGTTTCACCCGTGACTTTAAATACTTTAACGGTAATTTTTTCCGCGACTTTCTCTTTTGCGGTAAACCACTCAGCCTCCGCCCAAGATTGAAGCACTTGCTGTGCAGCAGCATTACCTGCTTTTGCTTTTTCTTCTACGTCGTAGAAAGCATCGAACATAAGCAGAGTGTGGGAAAGGGCTTTAACCGCGATTGGAGCCAGTTCCGCATCATCGAGTAGAGAGACTAGAGGCTCGATGTTATAGCCACCTTGCATGGTGCCAAGTAACTCCGCAGCTTTGGCTTTGCTGACTAATGGCGATGTTACTTCACCTTTGGTGATAGCCGTAAGAAAACCGGCTTTTACATACGCCGCTTCATCAACGCCCGGTGGAATGCGATTCTCGAGTAGGTCAAGAATGATCTCTTCTTCACCTTGAGGTGGGTTCTTTAGAAGTTCAACTAGACCAGCAACTTGCTCAGCATCTAGTGGTTTGGGTACAACTCCCTCAGCAGCACGCTCTGCGACGTGTTTACGATAGGCTTCAAGCACGACTTTTTCCTCTCATTGCGGTTCACTTCTTACCTTCATCATTGTGAGTAAAATAAAGAAGCGAACATCCTTGGAAACTTGGCTCTCCATTGCCATTTTTGTCATTCAATTTGTATTGATGAGCGGCATCATAGAGGCCAAACTATGGGCGATAGAATAGCAAATTTAACGTTACATTAAAATCTTATCATTTTGACCAACATAGCAAGTTAGGACGAAAGTCCTACTCTATTGGCCGACTTAAAGCGCTAAATTGCTCCTCTATCGCATGTTTATTTATAAGACGTTCCAATAATTAAGTAGACCGAGTCATAATTATCTTCGGTACGACCATAAGCCAAAATAATCGGCCCTATTGGAGAATCAACCCCAGCAAAAACGGAACCAGCAGTAAACATTGGCGCTTCATCAAAACCCAGTTCACTATCTGACCACACCCCACCATGCTCGATGGACGCCCCCACGTAAAGCGGTGATTTAAAGAGGCCGAAGTCATTTTCAAACCACTTATATCGATAAGTCAGGCTAGTATATGCTAAGTTTTTCCCGATTAAGCTGTTTCTTGGAATACCCGATAAGTTAAGGAACCCACCAAGATCTTTAGGATCAATTGGAAATATAGAGTTTTTACTTTCCACCATGCCAAAGTCTAGCTTGGCGACTAAAGTATGTTTTTCAATGCTTTGTGCAGCCATTAAATTGGCGGAAAACTCATGGACAGTATCACTTTCTGACGCCAACTTAGGATTATAAATCGTATTATTAGTGTCAAAATCATCATGTGTGACCAAATACTCTAGGTCGACAAAATAACCTTCGGTCGGCAAGCTGAAGTTATCTAATGTGTCTAATCGATAACTCATGAAAGCCCCAGTACGCTGGTAAGAACCACTGCCGAATGACGGCAGAGAAGCCACGTTAACGTTACCATCAGTATATCGAGCGCCCACTTTGAACTCTTGCCATAACGCGGGTTGATACCCCAATGCGAATTCACCAATAAATTCTTTATAGGTCATTGGCAAATAATCTTGGGTAACATCAAGCGTCGGCCTTTCAATATCGTCAATATTAGCGGGTAGGTTTCGTTTTTGATTGCTGTAAACCAATGATGTGGATGTGAATAACTTCTGACTTGAGAAAAACGGAGAAAACAACTCAACCTCAGCCAGCTTATCTGTTCCCATCTCTACATTCGTTCTCAGCTCTGCACCATGAGAATTGATGTCAGTAAAGTTTGCAGACATCCCTATGCCATATTGGCTCGCGGTAGCAAAGTCATCCTCAAGATAGAATCGAAAATTGAGGTAGTTAGGACCCCATGACTTTTCATTCACATCCACCAAAAGCTGATCTTCACCCTCGACATTGTCAAATTTATAAGTGACCAGTTCGAAACGATCTAACGCGTACAGATCTTTAACTTGAGATTCGATCTCACTTGTTTTTAGGACTTGACCAGCACTGAGATGTAAGCGATTTTCAATCAATTTATCAGAGTAGTGACTGTTATTATTAATCACAACCTTATCAACCTTGGTTTGGTCACCGTACTTCAATTGCTGTCTGGCTTGTTGTTTATGGTCGATATACTTCTGATAATCAGCACTCGAGAGGGATAATTTGGAAAGCTGGTCTTTGTGCTGGAATGCTGCATTATACCCCGCCTGAAAAGCATCTGGCATCTTATCAAACTCGGTCGTTTCTATTTGCCCAACATCAGGATGTAAGAAGATATCGTCATCCGTTAACGTTTCAGCTTGCTCCTGAGTACTGCGACGAACCAGGTAGTTGGAAAGTTGATCGGCGGCGGCGAGAAAGGTGGTGAAATCGTCTTTGTCTTTATAGTTTGAACTGATATCGATCGCTATAATGATGTCAGCCCCCATCGCTCTGGCTACATCAACGGGCATATTATTGGTCACACCACCGTCAACCAACATTCGTCCATCCACTTCGTAAGGTGGAAGCGCTCCCGGTACCGACATACTTGCCATCATCGCATCAACTAAATTACCACGGTCGATAACGACTTCTTCAAGTTTGATAATATCAGTCGCGACTGAGCGATAAGGGATAGCCAGATGATCAAACGAATCAAAAGAGGATAAATTGCCTGTCGTCTCACGCAGAATACGCAACATATTCTGACCTTGTACCACCCCTTTCTTTGCTTTAATTTCACCAAAGCCTAAACCTAGGTCAGTATTTAACTGATAGCGGTCTTCATACTCTTTGTCTCGCACACGGCGATCACTACGGTTGACTCGATCACGATAACCACGATTCCAATCAACCGTATAAATCAAACTTTCTATCTCTTCGGCACTCATCCCTGTCGCATAAAGCCCACCAACGTAAGAGCCCATACTGGTACCGGTAATGTAATCAACCGGGATATGCATCTCTTCTAAGGCTTTAAGCACCCCAATATGAGCGGCCCCTTTGGCCCCTCCACCGGCAAGAACCACAGCAACCGTTGGCCTCTTATGAGATTGTTTCGTTGATTGAGAAGCATCAACTTTCAACTCAGTCGCGGCAAACAGCTGAACACTGATCACAATACCGACAATACCTAAGCCACTCACTAGCCAACGGGAAATCATTATTTAACTATCCTTGTTATTATTTTCGATTCTGACTTTACCACTGAAAAAGCTTCTTTAGCCACTGTTTTGGTTGACTTTCGCACCCCTTCTTAATGTTGCCACTCTCATCCCAAACAGGTAATTTGACGGCCCCATCACAGTCAAACTCTAACGCGCCTTCAGGTGTGCGGGTAAAGTGAGTTGTCACGATTCCAGTCGGCCAAGGCAGCAGCAATGGCTCTGGTGCTCGTTGCTTCAGGTAACTCGCATAAACACGTAACGCACCACTAGAGCCCGTTAGTTTGGTCGGCTTATTATCATCACGTCCCAGCCAGATGGTGGTCACATCTCGGCCATCAACCCCGACAAACCAACTGTCACGGCTATCATTACTGGTTCCTGTTTTTCCGGCTAACCCCGCCGATGAAAATTGCCCTTGCAAGAAACGCCCAGTGCCTTCCGATACAACCCGTTTCATCGCATAAGTCGTCAACCAAGCCGCTTGTTGATCAACACGTTGTGACACTTTAGGGATCGATTGATATAAAACGTTCCCCTCATTATCAATAACAGAACGAAGGGCTGATAATGGTGCAATGCGTCCAGAGTTCGTTATTGTCTGGAACATCTGCGCCACTTGAAATGGCGTCAGTGAGAATGCCCCTAAAAACATCGACGGCACAGGGCGAATCTCATCTTTATTAACCCCCAACTTTTCCAATGTTTTTGAGACGTTATCAATCCCTAATTGCATCCCTAAACGAACAGTAGGGACGTTGTAAGACTTAGACAATGCCACATACAAAGGCACGTCTCCACGGAACTTCCGGTCGAAGTTTCGTGGGCTCCAAACGCTACCTTTACTGCCTTTCAAACTCAGAGGCGTATCCTTTAAGGTGGTAGCAAGCGTATACTTTTGCGGATGTTCCAATGCCGTAAGATAGATAGCAGGTTTCACCAATGAACCAATTGGACGACTCGCATTCAGGGCCCGGTTAAAGCCATCATACCCCGCGCGTTTGCCCCCAACCATCGCGCGAATTTCGCCAGTGCTCCTGTCAACCGCTATCGCCGCTGCCTCTAGCTTATTCCCTGCTGTTTTAGATAATTCAGGCACTTTACGCGCAATCGACTTCTCTAGTTTGTCTTGAGAAACCGGATCAAGAGAAGTAAAGACTCGAATACCTTTCTGCGCTTCAAATCGATCGCCTACATACTTCTTCAGCTCAATACTTACCTGTTGGAAGTAAGCGGGCTGACGTCTAGCGATGCGTGGGTTGTCTTGAATATCTAAATCACGACTCGCGGCTTCTTCATACTGGCGCGGAGTTAAAATATCTTGTTGCATTAACAAACGCAGAACTAAATCACGTCGAGTTTTGGCACGTTCTGGGTATCGAACCGGATTATAATAAGACGGGCCTTTGACCATACCGACCAACAAGGCCAGCTGATCAATTCTCAGCTCTTGGATAGGCTGCCCGAAGTACAAGCGAGACGCCAATCCGAAGCCATGAATCGCTTCACCACCATTTTGCCCGAGGTAAACTTCATTCAGATAGGCCTCTAAGATCCGATCTTTGCTGTACCGATGATCCAAAATAAGCGCAATGTAGGCTTCTCGAAGCTTGCGCCACAGGGTGCGCTCACTGGATAGGAACAGGTTCTTCGCCAACTGTTGAGTCAACGTACTGCCCCCTTGTACCGTTCGCCCGGCTTTTAGATTGACCACCATCGCACGAGCGATTGCCAATGGTGACACGCCATCGTGCTGATAGAAATTACGATCTTCCGTGGCTAACAGCGCATCAACCATCACTTCTGGGAACTGGTTACGTTTTAAGAACAGACGCTGTTCATCGTTACCTTTCTCAAGCATGCCAAGCATCTTCGGTTCAATGCGCAGATACCCCATGTCGCCTTTTTTATCGAGCGATTGAATGCGAGTTAATTCGTTACCATTGAAGTACAACATCACATGGCGATCCATTTCTAACCCATCGACAAACTCAAATGGGCGTCGAATCATCTCGATCTTGGTTGAAGAAGAAGAGTACTCACCCGGATGACGAGGGGAGCTCACCTTGCGATAGTTGAGTACATCCAATTCGTTCTTAACTTTTATCAAGCTAATCGAAGTGCCTGGTGATAGGTCCAACACGCGCGCATAAACAACGGTCGGCAAATCAAATAACTGGCCTTCAAATCGCTGTTTAACGACAGAATCCAGATAAATACCGATGAACAACAACAGTGCAATTAACGCCAAGCCCACTTTCCAAGCTATGCCCCATAAAATCTTCATCCAACCTCTATGTTTTGAGCTATTGGCTTTTGATTTCCCTTTTCTGGCTGCCGCTTTCGGCTTTCTTGGTTTCGCTTTAGTCGCTGGTGACTTCTTTGCTGGCGCTTTTTTAGATGGTGCCTTTTTCGGCGTTAACATTTTGGTCATCATCGCTTCAACTGTTGTTTTGTTTTAGTGGTTGCTACATGGTTAGCAGGATCATCCGGCCAAGGATGTTTTGGGTAACGGCCTTTCATCTCTTTTTGTACTTCTTTGTACGCGCCAGCCCAAAAGCCAGCTAAATCTTGAGTAATTTGCAGTGGTCGCTGTGCTGGGGAAAGTAGTTCAAGCACCACTTTCTTACGCCCCTGAGCAATCAAAGGGGAGTCTTTCTCTCCAAAAACCTCTTGCATTCGAACAGAGATCACCGGCTCTGACAAATGCTGATATCGAATCGCCTTTTTGCTGCCTGTCGGCATCAAATAATGCGTTGGCAGCCATTGGTCTATTTCTTGATTCAAAGGCCAACCAAGATAAGCCGACAACGCCTGTTCAATCGAAACACTAGCCAGCCCTTTGGCCGATTTAATACCATTCAAATATGGCGATAACCACTCATCAAGGCGTTCAATTAAACTCGCGTCATCCATCGCTGGCCAATCATGCTCAGGCATCCAAGACTCTGCGCAACGCACACGCTCAACGAGCTGTTTAGCAGCAGGAGTCCAATTTAGACATTCAAGCCCACATCGAGCGATATAATTCAGTAACGCTTGGCTTATCTGGCTAGAATCAGGCTCTGGTAAAGATTTGCGACCAATAATCAGCTTACCCAGTAATAGCCTCTCTTCAGCAACCAAGCGACCACGTTTTTCATCCCAATCCACATGAGCTGCGCGGGTAAAAAGACCGCAGAATAAACGCTCTAGTTGCACAATATCGATAGGCGTCGCTAAAAATATCTGACTCGCTCGCCCTACACTGCGCATCAAATCAATCACAACAAGGTACTCATGATTAGCCAAGGGATCATCATCTCGGACTTCCGCTCCATGACCATTAGCAAGACGAAATGCACAGCTCGTGGTACTTCTCGATTGAGCAATTCTGTCTGGGAACGCCAAGCAAAGGACTAATGGTAACAATGATTCATCAAGTTGTGACAAATCTAAGTGATGATTAAGTTTGTTAGCGAGACTTTTCGCTCGCGGCATCACTACGCTGTTTTTCGAATGCTTTCTTTGCTTAAGTCGATGTAACGAGTGCTGAATGTCCGTCACGTTACGTTCAGGCTCTTCAAGCAAAGCCGCGGCAACAATCGCGACATTCAATAAAGCAGGACTACCTTGCTGCGCTTTAACTAACATGCTGGCAATACGCGGCTCAAGACCTAAACGTTGGGCCTGTTTTCCTAGTGCCGTAAATTGACCATTATCGTCTAATAATTCAAGAGCCTGTAAGAGTTGTTTAGCTTGTTCAATAGAAGCTTTTGGTGGAACGTCTAACCATTGCAATTCATCAGCACTCATCGCTCCCCATTGCGTCAATTCAGTGACCAACGAAGACAGATCAGAATGAAGAATTTCAGGTTCTGGTACAGCTGGTTGCTGAATCAGCTGCGTTTCGCTGTATAAACGAACGCACAAGCCCTCTTCAATTCGTCCCGCACGCCCCGCTCGTTGCTCGGCTGAAGACTGCGAGATCTTCACTTGCTCAAGCTTAGTAATACCGGTTTTTAGATCGAACTTTGCGACACGTTCCAACCCAGAGTCTACCACCAGTCGAATGCCTTCAATCGTCAAAGAGGTCTCAGCAATGTTGGTGGCTAACACCACCTTTCGACGTCCCTTCTCTGATGGCGCGATGGCTTTCTGTTGTTGAGAAAAGCTGAGTTGCCCATACAAAGGGCACACATCGATATCACCAGCAAGCTGTTCAAGTTGAGATTCAACTTGCTTAATCGCAGAAACGCCCGGTAAGAAAGCCAAAAGTGAGCCAGACTCTTTCTCCATCAGAGAGCGAATCACACTGGCCATTTTAGGGGCTAAGTATTCATTGGCATTGAGAGGCTGATAACGGAAATTGACCGGAAAGGTGCGGCCTTGTGATTCAACATATTTGGCATTCGGTAGCAGAGATTGCAGCGCTTGTTGATCTAAAGTAGCCGACATAACAATCACTTTTAGATCGTCACGCAGCGCCTCTTGGATCTCTAAGCTAAACGCCAATGCCGTATCAGCGTGCAAGCTCCGCTCATGGAACTCATCAAAGATCACCATATCCACCCCGCTCAATTCAGGGTCGGTTTGGATCATTCTTGTCATGATCCCTTCGGTGACGATTTCCAAGCGAGTCGCACTGCTGATTTTAGATTCGCCACGAACTCTAAAGCCAATGCTCTCTCCCACCTTTTCTCCCAATTGGCTCGCTAAGTAAGTGGCAATATTCCTGGCTGCCAGACGGCGAGGTTCCAGCATGATTATTTTGCCCTGAACGGCGTTGGTCTTAACCAACTGTAAAGGGAAGAATGTTGACTTACCCGCACCGGGAGCGGCCTTTAGAATAAGTTGAGTATGTGTATCTACGCCAGCGAGCAGATCTGGCATCACAGCTTCTATGGGCAGTTGTGGCAATGGGAGAACCTTGTGGTGTAATGTTGGCAACATTGTACATAAAAACCCACTGGTCTAAATAAGTAATATGCACTTCAATCCCCCTTTAGAGCCAGCGACTCTTATTAAGCGCTATAAACGTTTTCTCACTGACATCCAACTCCCAGACGGCAGTGAACGCACTATCCACTGTGCGAACACTGGAGCGATGACAGGGTGTGCGACGCCTGGCAATACGGTGTGGTACTCAACATCCGACAATGCAAAAAGAAAGTACCCAAACAGTTGGGAGATCTCAGAAACAGACAAAGGTCATCGAATTTGTATAAATACTGTGCGGGCAAACCCGCTAGCAGTGGAAGCAATTGAAAATGGGACTATAGTTGAACTCTTAGGTTATAACGTGTTACGAACTGAGGTGAAATATGGTCGTGAGAATAGTCGCATTGATATTCTGCTCGAAGATAACGACAAGCCACCTTGCTATATTGAAGTAAAAAGCGTCACTCTGCTCGACGAGCAAAAAACGTCATCTAAAGGGCAAGGCTTTTTCCCTGATGCGGTCACGACCAGAGGCCAAAAACATCTGCGTGAACTCACAGAAATGGTCGAATCTGGAAATAGAGCCGTACTTTTATTCACTGTTTTACATTCAGGTATTGAAAAAGTATCTGCGGCGCACCATATAGACGCCAAATATTCGTTATTACTAAAACAAGCACAAGACGCTGGAGTTGAAGTGCTTTGCTATAAAGCAGAGCTCAGTAGTACTCAAATACAACTAAAACAAGCTGTTGAATTTATCAATAGCTAAGCAAAGATGCTGAACTAATCACATTGATTGCAAGTTTGAATAAGAGTATTTGCCACCATTCGTTCTTTCTGCTATAGATACCCGCCTTAAAATTAGCTGCTTTGCAGTTGACTAGGTGTAAATAGGAGATGCTGTATGCCAGAATCTAAGAAAAAAGCGCTAGGCATCCTAGCCATCGCAGGTGTTGAACCGTACCAAGAAAAGCCAGGTGAAGAGTACATGTCACCTGAGCAAACGGAACATTTTACAAAAATTTTAGCAGCTTGGCGCAACCAGCTAAGGGAAGAAGTTGATCGTACTGTGCACCACATGCAGGACGAAGCCGCGAACTTTCCAGACCCTGTTGACCGAGCTTCTCAAGAAGAAGAGTTCAGCCTAGAGTTACGTAACCGTGACCGTGAGCGTCGTCTTATCAAGAAAATTGAGAAGACATTAGACAAGATCGAAGAAGATGATTTCGGCTTCTGTGATTCTTGCGGTATCGAGATCGGCATTCGTCGCCTTGAAGCTCGTCCAACGGCTGATCTTTGTATTGACTGTAAAACACTTGCAGAGATCAAAGAGAAACAGATGCAAGGTTAATTCTTGCAGATGTAAAGAAAGGGAGCCTTGGCTCCCTTTTTTGTTTGTTATCCAAGCGAAGTATTTCACACGCTTGATAGTAATTAGCAGCTTTAAGCCTTAGTTCTATACATCAAACCTTTTTTCTATAGATTGAAGCTTAGTTCTACGCATTAAAGCTCTTGTTAAACGTCTTAAGAATCGGTTACTGCGGTACCATTTAGATTAGGTTGTTCACTCATGAATTATATCGGGCGCTTTGCACCATCACCGTCAGGTCCTCTTCATTTTGGCTCACTGGTTGCTGCTCTTGGTAGCTACTTTCAAGCGAAATCTCACCAAGGAAAATGGTTGGTTCGCATCGAAGACCTAGACCCGCCAAGAGAAATGGATGGCGCGGCTGATCTCATTCTTAAGACGCTTGAGGCTTACCATCTCTTTTGGGATGGTGAGGTCGTTTATCAAAGTCAGCGTCACGATCTCTATCAAGCTCAAATTGACCAATGGATTACCGAAAATCAAGCCTACTACTGCCAATGCACCCGAAAACAGATAAAAGCAATGGGTGGCTTCTATAATGGCCATTGCCGAGATGCTGGATTGATTGATTCTGGCGAGCAAGCGGTGCGTTTGTGCATGGATTTTCCAGTCGAGTCCTTTGACGATGTGCGTCACGGTACCATTCAAATACCGAAAGCACTGGCTGAAGAAGACTTCATTATCAAACGCCGAGATGGGTTGTTTGCCTATAACTTGGCGGTTGTCCTTGATGACATCGAACAAGGAGTGACAGAAGTCGTAAGAGGCGCAGACCTGATTGAACCAACAGGGCGACAAATCAGTTTGTATAAAACACTCAAACAAAAAAACGTCAGTTACTTGCACTTACCATTGGCAATCGATAACTTGGGGAATAAACTGTCAAAACAGAATCATGCCACCGCGATAGATCTTGGTAACCCAAAACCAACGTTACTCAATGCTATGCAATTCTTAGGTTTTGATATCCCGACGGCCCTTTGTGATACTTCAATGGATGAGATTTTATTGTGGGGCTGCCGGCAATGGAACGTCAGTCAGCTACCTGATAGTTTACAAAAAGAGCACTGTGATTAGCTCGAAACTCACGGCAAATAGCAATAACGACACATAAAAATGCCATAACCAACCACTGTGGTTAAGCAGACGATGTTCTCAAATGGCTCGCGCTAAGCTATTATTAGCCGCAATTAAACTCTGCACTACCACTTTGGACTAAGAGAAAAACAAAGTTGGCGATACCTACTTTGTTCTAAACTAATGAATACAAACGACAATACCCCAAGCGAACAACGCGGATTCCACGAATTAGCACTGAATATTTATACTCGTCAAGAGCACAATATTTCACGCAAGCAGATCAGTGACAACGCACTAAAAGTGTTATATCGCCTAAATGGTGCGGGTTTTGACGCGTTTTTAGTCGGTGGTGGTGTGCGCGATATCTTATTAGGCTCTCAGCCAAAAGATTTTGATATTGCGACCAACGCTACGCCAGAACAAATCAAACACCTCTTTAGAAACTGCCGTCTTATCGGTCGCCGTTTCCGCTTGGCACATATCATGTTTGGCCGTGACATCATTGAAGTCGCGACTTTCCGTGGTCACCACCAAGAGCCATCAAAGAACGTTTCTGCCCAATCTAAAGAAGGTATGCTACTGCGCGATAACGTGTACGGCAGTGTTGATGAAGATGCAGAACGCCGTGATTTCACAATCAACGCGATGTACTACAACATTGCAGACTACAGCATCCACGATTACGCGGGGGGTGTAGAAGATCTAGAAGATAAACTGATCCGCCTAATTGGTGATCCAGAAACGCGTTACCGCGAAGACCCAGTACGTATGCTACGTGCAATGCGCTTCGCCGCTAAACTGGATTTCGATATCGAAGAAGATACCGCTGACCCGATTGAAGAGTTAGCACACCTATTAAAAGATATCCCAGCCGCACGCCTTTACGAAGAATCTCTCAAGTTACTGCAATCAGGCCATGGTTTAGAGACCTACCATCTGATGCGTGAATATAATCTGTTCCAACAAATGTTCCCATCCATCGCAGAGCACTTTACTGAGAGTTACGATTCTCGTACAGAACAGATGCTTGACTTAGTACTCGACTCAACCGACCTTCGCATTGAAGATGGCAAGCGAGTAAACCCAGCATTTATGTTTGCAGCGATCCTTTGGTACCCAATGAATAAGCTGGCAGACAAATTGGTCGCTGAACAGGGTATGGCACACTACGATGCGATCATGGAAGCAAGCAACATCATCCTTGATCAGCAAGTAAAATCGATTGCTATACCTCGTCGTCATACTGCGACTATTCGTGAAATTTGGCAGCTGCAAGTCCGACTTCCCCGCCGCAACGGTAAACGTGCTGTTCGCCTAATGGAACTCAACAAGTTCCGCGCTGGTTACGATTTCCTAGAAATGCGTGGTGAGCTCGAAGGCGGGGAAACCAAAGAGTTAGCAAAATGGTGGGAGCGTTATCAGACTGCTGGTCGCAACATGCGCCAAGCAATGGCTAACGACATTGCTGCCCCAGCAAAATCAGGCCATCGCCGCCGTAAGACTTACCGAAACAAAAAGAGTAAGCAATCAGAATGATAACGGCTTATATTGCGGTCGGCAGCAACCTTGCCGACCCCGTTAGCCAAGCTCATTTGGCTATCGAAACGCTAAAAAACCTACCGCGATCAACGTTTATTGCGACCTCTCAGCTATATAGTAGCACTCCAATGGGGCCGCAAAATCAACCCGATTACATCAACGCGGTTGTCGCTATCCAAACCGAATTAACGCCCATTGAACTGCTTGATTGCACTCAAAAGATCGAGCTAGAGCAGGGGCGTGTCCGTAAAGACGAACGTTGGGGACCAAGAACCTTGGATCTCGACATTGTGTTATACGGCAATGAGGTGATCGATTCAGAGCGCTTAATTGTTCCTCATTATGGAATGAAAGAACGAGAGTTTGTACTCTACCCGCTTGCTGAAATCGCACCAAGTTTACAACTCCCTGATGGGACTGAGCTGACAGAACTACTCAAAGTAGTCGATAAGAACGGGCTCAATGTTTGGCAACAATAGCCAAGCGCATTAAGGAAAAACAATGAAAAAAGTAACCATTAACGACCTGATCAAATGCAAACGTGAAGGCCGTAAATTCGCGACATCGACAGCTTATGATGCGAGCTTTGCTCAATTATTCGAAAGCCAAGAAATGCCAGTACTGCTTGTCGGTGATTCACTGGGTATGGTTTTACAAGGCCATAACGATACACTACCCGTCACCATTGAAGACATTGCTTACCATACACGCTCAGTACGTGCCGGTAGCCCAAACTGTCTTCTTATGGCTGATATGCCATTCATGAGCTACGCAACACCTGAGCAAGCTTGTGAGAATGCGGCCACCTTAATGCGTGCTGGCGCGAACATGGTAAAAATCGAAGGTGGCAGCTGGTTGGTCGATACTGTGAAGATGCTAACAGACCGCGCTGTACCAGTATGTGCACACTTAGGCTTAACGCCTCAATCGGTGAACATCTTTGGTGGTTATAAGGTTCAAGGTCGCGACGACGATCAAGCGGATAAAATGGTTGCTGACGCACTCGCGCTACAAAGCGCCGGGGCTCAAATCGTTCTCCTTGAATGTGTACCGGCTTCATTGGCAAAACGAATTACAGAAGCTTGTCACGTGCCGGTTATTGGTATTGGTGCTGGCAATGTTACCGATGGTCAGATCTTGGTTATGCATGATATGTTTGGTATCTCAGCCAACTACATGCCAAAATTCTCTAAGAATTTTTTAGCTGAAACAGGTGATATGCGTAAAGCTGTAGCGCTATATAAAGAAGACGTAGAGAGCGCTCGCTTCCCTGATGAAGCTCATACAATCGCTTAGGAGTAAGTATGCAAACTTTTGCTGAAATAGCGGCTCTTCGTGAGCAGATTAAACAGTTTAAGCGTGATGGACGTACGGTTGCTTTTGTGCCGACAATGGGAAACCTGCATGAAGGCCACCTGACTCTGGTAAAGAAAGCTCGAGAACTGGCAGACATCGTTGTGGTCAGCATCTTTGTAAACCCAATGCAGTTTGACCGCGCCGACGATCTAAACAACTACCCTCGCACGTTAGAGGCGGATTTAAGCAAACTAACAGGTGAAGGTGTTGAGCTAGTATTTACCCCAACCCCAGAAGTGATGTACCCAGATGGATTAGACAAACAGACGTTTGTTGAGGTCCCTGGCATATCTCAAATGCTTGAAGGGGCATCTCGCCCAGGCCACTTCCGCGGCGTAGCAACGATCGTGACTAAATTGTTTAATATCGTTCAGCCAGATTTTGCATGCTTCGGCGAGAAAGACTTCCAGCAACTTGCTGTAATTCGCCAGATGACGACTGACTTAGCGTTAGATATTCAAATTGTGGGTGTTGCGACCGTTCGAGAAATGGATGGTTTAGCCATGAGCTCTCGCAACAGTAATCTCACCATTGATGAGCGTCAACGGGCACCTGTTTTAGCGCGCACGATGCGTTGGATCAGCAGTGCCATTCGTGGAGGACGTGATGATTACGCGTCAATCGTTGAAGATGCCATCGATCAACTTCGAGCCGCTGGCCTGCACCCCGATGAGATTTTTATTTGCGATGCGAAAACACTACAAGCCATCACTTCAGAATCCACTCAAGCTGTGATCCTAATGTCGGCTTTCCTAGGTAAGACTCGTCTTATCGATAACCAAGTTCTCGACTTGGTAACGGAAACTAAAGAAGAAGTGAAAGAAGAAGCAACTGAATAATTGGCTTCTGCTCTTAACGCAAAACAAAAGCACAAATGAAAGATATAAAAAAGGTCGATGTAATATCGACCTTTTTCTTTGCCTGTTACTTAGATTAACCAAAGATTAGCTACGTAAGCCAATACCCTTTGTCACTAGGTAGTGTGCAATGCCATATAACAGCACGATAAACACACCAAGCACGCTAAATGACGTTACGATACCCACATCAGACACGCCTAAGAAGCCGTATCGGAATGCATTGACCATGTACACAATCGGGTTCAGCTTCGACACGCCTTGCCAAAATTCAGGCAATAGGCTGATCGAGTAGAATACCCCACCAAGGTATGTCAGAGGCGTTAAAATAAAAGTCGGGATAATAGAGATATCATCAAATGTGCGTGCGAACACGGCATTAATTAAACCACCAAGAGCGAACACAATAGAAGTTAAAAATACCGTCGCAATGATCACCCCCCAATGGTCAACTTGTAGGTCGACAAAGAACAAGGATACGAAAGTGACTATGGTGCCCACTAACAAGCCACGAACCACTCCCCCCATGACGAAGCCGGCAATGATCACGTAATTGGGAACCGGTGCGACGAGCAACTCTTCAATGTTCTTTTGAAATTTGGCACTAAAAAACGATGAAGCAACGTTGGAGTATGAGTTGGTGATCACCGACATCATGATCAGGCCGGGCACAATATATTCCATGTAACTAAAGCCGTTCATTTCTCCGATTCTCGCACCGATAAGGTTACCGAAGATGATGAAATAAAGCGTCATCGTAATCGCAGGCGGTACTAACGTTTGTACCCAGATACGCGTAAAGCGATTAATCTCTTTGGTCAATAAGCTACAAAAAGCGGTCCAATATAGACGGTACATATTATTTACTCCCCTCTCGAACAATACTCACAAACAGCTCCTCTAGACGATTCGCTTTATTACGCATAGAAAGGACTTTCACATTCTGTTCACTCAACTGGGCAAAGATTGAGTTCAAACCTAAGTTTTTGTCAATTTCGATTTCTAAAGAGCCATTGACCAAGGCTTGGCTATTCACACCTTCAAGCTTAGGTTCAGATGCCCCCTCTTCAAGATCGAGAATAAAGGTCTCTGCACTCAATTTACCCAACAGTGCTTTCATTGTTGTGTTCTCAATCAGTTCACCGCGATTGATGATTCCAATATTGCGACACAGCATTTCCGCTTCTTCGAGATAGTGTGTGGTCAAGATAATGGTCGTGCCTTGCTTTTCATTAATGTCCTTTAAGAACTCCCACATTGAACGACGCAGTTCAATATCAACCCCCGCCGTAGGTTCATCAAGAATCAAGAGCTTAGGCTCATGCATCAGTGCACGAGCGATCATTAAACGACGCTTCATCCCTCCCGACAAATTACGAGCACGTTCGCTGCGTTTATCCCACAAATCTAACTGAGATAGGTACTTCTTTGCCCGCTCTTTAGCAAGCGCTTTCGGTACGCCGTAGTAACCGGCTTGTTGCAGCACAATCTGCTCAACCCTTTCGAATGGGTTAAAGTTAAATTCTTGAGGCACTAACCCCAAATTCTGCTTGGCCAATTCCAAATCAGTATCAATGTCATAACCGAAGACATTAACCTTGCCAGAAGTCTTATTGACCAGAGAGGAGATAACACCAATGGTGGTTGATTTACCCGCTCCGTTTGGGCCAAGTAGCGCGTAAAAGTCGCCTTTTTTGACTTGTAAACTAATGCCTTTGAGAGCCTCAAAGCCCCCGGAATACGTTTTTCTTAATTGCTCAATTTCTAATGCATACATAGAGATAGACTGCCATTTGCGATAGATACGTGTCGTTGGTCGAACATGAGGAAGTGTGTGCAGCGTTAAACGAACAAGTTAAAACCCGCTTAAAACTTATCTGCACGACCATTTTGCCAGCAAGTCTATCGTTGAATTACGATGAACACAAATGTCGATTGAGCATTTCTTTAAGGACGAGAGGCAAGCGACTATCAATAAAAGAAAAAAAACGCCAAATCATCAATTTAGCAACTTTCATAATGGCTCAATAATACATAATCGATTGAAACATAAATTCAAACTAAGGTTGAAGTTCAGACTGCGACAAATTGATGTTCATCTCTGTCTACATAGCTTGTTGCCGCCGTTAACGCTTCATATCTAAATCGGTAGGTGTTGGATTCAGGCACGAGATCAATCACGTGGAATTTCTCTAGCTGTTGACGTGTATTTTCATTCGGACACAGCAAATAAACTTCGCACTGCGCATCTAAGGCATCTTTGATCGCATTTTCGAGCGCCAAACCAACGGTTACGTCAATCATCGGGACATCTGTCAAATCTAAAATCATGGCTTCATAGTCTGAGATGCTTGAGTGCTGACGTGAGATCGCTTTCGATACACTGAAGATCATCGGGCCAGAAAGATAGAAGAACAATACTTTGCCATTAGCAGAGTCTAACAACTGGCGTTCACTATCCGTTAGTGGAATATCCTCTTCATCATCACCATCACTGATTGCCTTAACTTGTCTCGCTTGCTCTCGGCTCAATCTTTCAATAATCAGGATGTTCGAAATAAAAACACCAAGGCCAACCGCAATGATCAAATCAACAAATACGGTTAACAGCATCACACCATACATCACGCCCATACCCGCATAACTGACCTTATGCGCACGTTGGATGAAACTCCAATCGAGTATATTGAAACCGACATACATTGCTATGCCAGCTAAAACCGCCATAGGAATCGGTTCGGTTAAGCCACCCGCAACCAATACCACTAGCGCAAGTACTAACGCTCGAATAACACCTGAAAGCGGAGAACGCGCTCCCACCTGAATATTGGTTACCGTGCCCATCGTGGCACCAGCACCGGGAAGCGCACCAAACAAACCTGAAATCATATTGGCGATACCCTGCCCGCGAAGTTCCTTGTCGGAATCGTGCTCTTTACGAGTCAGTGAGTCTCCAATAACGGCGGTCAAGAGCGTATCAATACAACCAAGCGTACCTAGCACTAACGCATCAATAACCATGGTGGTGAATTGCTCAGCACTGATAGTAGGAATAACCAGAGAAGGCAAACCCGCTGAAATTTCACCAATTCGACGAATGGAATCGGTATCAAAAATAATGACGGAAAAGAGCGTAACAGCAATCAAAGCAACCAGCTGAGCGGGCACATACTTGCGATATTTAGCCGGAAAACCGAAAAGAATAGCGAGCGTTAATGCCCCTAAGAACAGTTCGCTGATTTTAAGATTAGCCAGTGTATCAGGAAGCGCAGAGAGCGTGCCTATTACCCCGCCAGAGGGAGCGGCATGTCCTAATAAAGGAGACAACTGAAGAATAATTAGAATAACGCCGATACCCGACATAAACCCAGAGATCACGCTATATGGCATCAAAGTAACATATTTTCCGAGCTTTAATGTACCCAGTAATATCTGAAAAGCCCCTGCCATCATCACAACAGTAAAGGTCATTGCCATTCCACTTTCAGGGTACTTGGTGACCATACTTGTCATAACAGCGGTCATGATCACCGTCATTGGACCGGTAGGCTCTGATATCAAACTGCTCGAACCACCGAACAATGCGGCAAATAGGCCCACCATGATCGCGCCCCAAAGGCCAGCCTCAGCTCCCGCCCCAGAAGCAACGCCAAATGCCAACGCTAATGGCAGTGAAATAATCGCAGTCGTTACGCCGCCAAACATGTCACCTTTGAGATTGATATCCGTAAAACGATGTCCCAACAAAATACACTTTCCTGATGATTAATGAACAAATTTCATCACTCTAGCAAATGAGTGAGCCATGCCGAAAGTGGTAAATCAATCACATTGTTTATGTCTTATAACCAGATGGTAGCTTATGTGCTAAGTTAATGATTTTAGGGACTAGAACACGTCAGATGAGTGCGTATTAATCGATTTTTTACGGGATTGAATTTGTAACATTGTGTATAGTTACCATTCTTAATTAAGGGATGTAAGACGTAAAATGCCAGAAATTAAACAGCTTTTTGAAAATAATTCTAAATGGTCAGAGTCTATTCGCTCTGAACGACCAGAATACTTTGCTACGCTTGAAGAGGGACAAAACCCTGGTTTCCTATGGATAGGTTGTTCTGATAGCCGTGTACCGGCCGAGCGTCTCACGGGTTTATATTCCGGCGAACTGTTTGTTCATCGAAATGTGGCCAACCAAGTCATTCATACCGATCTTAACTGCTTATCAGTTGTACAATACGCAGTGGACGTACTCAAAGTTAAGCACATCATTGTCTGTGGTCACTATGGTTGTGGTGGTGTCAATGCCGCGATTGATAACCCTAAACTAGGTCTGATCAATAACTGGCTACTTCACATCCGTGATAACTACCTTAAATATCGTAAGCAGATTGAATCTCTACCTCGTGAACAATGGGGTGACAAACTCTGTGAGATTAACGTCGCAGAGCAAGTCTACAACCTCGGTAACTCAACCATCATCCAAACCGCATGGGAACGTGGGCAAGAGATTGAAATCCATGGTGTCGTATACGGTATCGGTAATGGTAAGCTGCAAGATCTTGGGGTACGTTGTTCAAGTAATGACACGCTAGAAAACACCCATCTAGAAGCACTTGATAAAATCCTGTCATCACCAACTCTTGGTTGATACTGAAAGCGAAAAATATGAAAAAGGCTCGCACAGTGCGAGCCTTTTATGTTTTTCTCAAGAAAGACAAAGATTACTCTTGAGGAACAACTTTACCAATATACGGTAAGTGACGATATTTTTGTGCGTAATCAATACCCACACCAACAACAAACTCATCCGGGATTTCAAAACCAATCCACTTAGTATCGACAATGACTTCACGACGAGAAGGTTTGTCCAGTAACGTGCAGATTTCGATAGATTTAGGACCACGTAGGCTCAGAATCTCTTTCACTTTCGTCAGTGTATTACCCGTATCGATAATATCTTCTACCAGCAAAACGTCTTTACCTTGAATATCGTCATCAAGATCTTTCAAAATACGTACATCACGCGAACTTTCCATGCCATTGCCATAGCTAGACGCCGTCATGAAATCAACTTGGTGAGTTAAATCGATAGCGCGAGCAAGATCCGCCATAAAGACAAAAGATCCACGTAATAAGCCAACTAAAACAAGATCTTCACTACCGTTGTAATGCTCCGTGATCTGTTTACCTAATTCGCTCACTCGATCCTGAACTTCTTGCTCAGAGATCATGACTTCAACTGTATGCTTCATACTGCTCTCATTTTATTTAGTGATTGCGACCAATATTGACCGTTTCGCCAGGTTTGCCGCTCAATTTTGTGGCTAAGTCTAGCATTGCTCAAATACCCACACCACCTTATGACTCGAATTTGCTGTTAGATTATCAACGATTGTGCACACAAAGACTTGTCCAACCGTCGCTTTCTCTCATATCTATGCTGATCACGCTTTATGGATCAACTGCCTATAAAACAAGCTCAAAGGATTGACCATATTCATATGCACCATTACACTCATTAGTGCTTAAATAATAATAAAATCATTAATATAAAAAATTCGTTGGCAAGGAAAATAAAATGGACTCAATATCTAAGAGACCTAGAACTAGGCTTTCACCCTTAAAAAGAAAACTTCAATTGATGGAAATCGCGCTCGAGGTCTTCTCTCGTCGTGGTATTGGACGTGGCGGTCATGCAGACATCGCAGACATTGCCCAAGTTTCCGTTGCAACCGTATTTAACTACTTTCCAACCCGTGAAGATCTGGTTGATGAGGTGCTGAATCACGTAGTCCGTCAATTCTCTAATTTTCTCTCAGACACGATCGATCTCGATATTCACGCAAAAGAGAATTTACACAATATCACGAACGAAATGGTGAGCTTAGTCGCTAAAAACTGCCATTGGTTGAATGTTTGGTTCGAATGGAGCACTTCGACTCGTGATGAAGTATGGCCTCTATTTGTAACAACAAATCGTACGAATCAAATGTTAGTGGAAAATATGTTTAGTCAAGCGATTGAACGTGGTGAAGTCAGCAACAAGCATGCGCCTAAACACCTAACAAACCTATTCCATGGCATTTGTTACTCGCTATTTATCCAAGCGAAACGTGCAGAAACACCAGAAGAGCTTTCAAGCTTAACGGATAGCTACTTGAACATGCTGTGCATTTATAAGTAGATTCGAGATTCGAGATTCGAGATTCGAGATTCGAGATTCGAGATTCGAGATTCGAGATTCGAGATTCGAGATTCGAGTAAAATGATTTAAGGATTGGCGTTTTTCGTCAATCCTTTTTGATTGCCAATAGATTGCTATGAGTTGAAAGAGATTCCCTACTCCTTCCTTCGTCAGTCTAGGGAATCACGGACATATAGAGTGACAGTTCTCACTTCACACTAAAGAATCACCAAAGCATAAACGTCAACACCTCACTTCGTCATCCTCAAGAGCGAGGGACGAGCGAGTTGGGGATCTCTACAAGCATGACGACCAACGTTTCTTCAGACATAAAAAAACCGCTGACGAGTCAGCGGCTTTTAAAAACATTAGCGAGTGGCTAAAAAAGAATTACTTCTTCTTTTTCACTGCTTTCTTGTTTGGAAGGTCAGTGATTGAACCTTCAAATACTTCCGCAGCTAGACCAACAGACTCGTGTAGCGTTGGGTGAGCGTGGATAGTAAGAGCGATATCTTCTGCATCACAACCCATTTCGATTGCTAGGCCGATTTCGCCAAGAAGTTCACCACCGTTCGTACCAACAACAGCACCACCGATTACGCGATGAGTCTCTTTATCGAAGATCATCTTAGTCATACCGTCTGCACAGTCAGAAGCGATTGCACGACCAGAAGCAGCCCAAGGGAAAGTCGCAACTTCGTAGTTGATGCCTTCAGCTTTCGCTTCTTTCTCAGTCTTACCTACCCAAGCAACTTCTGGCTCAGTGTACGCAATGGATGGGATGACTTTAGGGTCGAAGTAGTGCTTCTTACCAGAGATAACTTCAGCAGCTACGTGACCTTCATGCACACCTTTGTGAGCAAGCATTGGTTGACCAACAACGTCACCGATCGCGTGGATGTGAGGAACGTTAGTACGCATTTGCTTATCAACATTGATGAAGCCACGTTCATCAACTTCGATACCCGCTTTTTCAGCGTCGATAAGTGCACCGTTTGGAACACGACCGATAGCAACAAGAACAGCATCGTAGCGCTCAGCTTCAGCTGGTGCTTTTTTGCCTTCCATTGAAACGTAGATACCGTCTTCTTTCGCTTCAACAGCAGTCACTTTAGTTTCAAGCATTAGCTTGAACTTATTCTTAATGCGCTTAGTGAAAACTTTAACGATGTCTTTATCCGCAGCAGGGATAACTTGATCGAACATCTCTACAACTTCAACTTTAGAACCTAGAGAGTGGTAAACCGTACCCATCTCAAGACCGATGATACCGCCGCCCATGATAAGCAGTTTTTCAGGTACATCTTTCAGCTCAAGTGCATCCGTAGAATCCCAAATACGTGGGTCTTCATGTGGGATGAAAGGAAGTTTGATTGGGCGAGAACCCGCTGCAATAATTGCATTATCAAAGTTAATTGTTGTCGTTTCTTCGCCAACAACTTCGATGCTATTAGGACCAGTGAACTTACCGAAACCGTTAACAACCGTAACGTTACGCATCTTAGCCATACCGCCAAGACCACCAGTCAGTTGATCTACTACTTTTTCTTTCCAAATACGGATTTTGTTGATGTCCGTTTGTGGCTCGCCGAATACAACGCCGTGCTCTGCCATCGCTTTCGCTTCTTCAATGACTTTTGAAACATGAAGAAGTGCTTTTGATGGAATACAACCAACGTTTAGACATACACCACCAAGCGTGCTGTAACGTTCTACCAGAACGGTTTCTAGACCTAAATCCGCACAACGGAATGCTGCTGAGTAACCAGCAGGACCTGAACCAAGTACAACAACTTGGGCTTTAATTTCTTTGCTCATTGTGACCTCTTGTAGTCATTATCCCTAACAGGCTGAGTAGATGTTCTTAAAATCATTGGGCTTTCAAACAGGAAACATTTTACAGAGATGTTAACGGTGTGAAAGTAGCTTTCAGTTAGCCTGTGAGCTAGACAACAATTCCCTATCAGATAATAAGAACTGCAGGAAACTGTTCTCTAAAAATAATCTTTATCTAAAGAATTAAGGTGACCCGCAAGTCACCTTATCATTACTTTCTCAATTACAGTACTAAACGACGAATATCAGATAGTGCGCTGTTTAGGAAAGTAATAAAGCGAGCACCTTCAGCACCATCGATCACGCGGTGATCGTATGATAGAGACAGTGGAAGCTGTAGACGTGGTTGGAACTCTTTACCATTCCAAACTGGCTTAATTTCAGACTTAGATACCCCTAGGATACCTACTTCTGGCGCGTTTACGATTGGAGTAAATGCCGTACCGCCAATGCCACCAAGGCTAGAGATTGTGAAACAACCGCCTTGCATGTCTGCCGCTGTTAGCTTACCAGAACGTGCTTTCTTAGAAACAGCCATTAGCTCTTCAGATAGCTCGTAAATGCCTTTCTTGTTCACGTCTTTGAAAACAGGAACCACTAGACCGTTTGGTGTATCAACTGCGATGCCCACATTTACGTACTTCTTAAGAATGATGCTTTCGCCATCTTCAGAAAGAGAAGAGTTAAACGCTGGGAATGCTTCTAGCGCTTTAGCAACCGCTTTCATGATGAACACAAGTGGCGTGATCTTCATGCCCGTGTCTTTCTTCGCTTCGATTGCGTTCTGTTCTTTACGGAATGCTTCTAGCTCAGTGATGTCTGCGTTGTCCCACTGTGTAACGTGAGGGATCATTACCCAGTTACGGTGCAGGTTAGCGCCAGAGATCTTCTTAATCTTAGAAAGCTTCTGAACTTCAGTTTCGCCAAACTTGCTGAAGTCAACTTTTGGCCATGGTAGTAGACCAAGAGCAGAACCGTCGCCGCCTTTGCCAGATGCCGCGGCACCAGACTCAAGACGCTTAAGTGCATCTTTAACGTAAGACTGAACGTCTTCTTTAAGGATACGGCTCTTACGACCAGTACCTTTAACCTTAGAAAGGTTAACGCCAAATTCACGAGCTAGACGACGAACAACTGGAGAAGCGTGCGCGTAGTCACCGTTATCTTGGAAGTCGCCAGCGGCTGGAGCCGCTGCAGGTGCTTCTGCTTTAGGAGCCGGTGCCGCCGCTGGAGCTGCTGCTTGTGCAGGTGCTGCAACAGGAGCAGGCGCTGCGCCTTCAACGACGAAAGTCATGATTAGAGAGCCCGTTGACACTGTGTCGCCAGCAGCAATCTTGATCTCTTTTACTGTACCAGCGAATGGTGCAGGCACTTCCATTGACGCTTTGTCGCCTTCAACAGTGATTAGAGATTGCTCTTCTTCTACTGTATCGCCAACCGCGACCATGATTTCAGTCACTTCGACTTCGTCACCACCGATATCAGGAACGTTTACTTCTTTTTCAGCGGATGCTGCTGGAGCCGCGGCAACGGGTGCTGCCACAGGAGCAGAAGCTGCTGCCACTGGAGCGCCTGAACCCGCGACTTCAAATACCATCACAAGAGAACCAGTCGATACTGAGTCACCAGAAGCGATCTTGATTTCTTTAACGATACCTGCAAATGGTGCTGGTACTTCCATAGAAGCTTTGTCACCTTCAACAGTAAGAAGAGATTGCTCTTCTTCTACTGCATCGCCAACTTTAACCATGATTTCAGTAACTTCTACTTCATCACCGCCGATATCTGGAACGTGAACTTCTTTCAGTTCGTTCGCAACAGAAGGAGCCGCCGCTGCAGGAGCAGCTGCAACTGGTGCCGCCGCTTCAACTGCTGGTGCTGCTGCACCTTCCGCTTCGAAGATCATAATAAGAGAACCAGTAGAAACAGAATCGCCTTCCGCTACTTTGATTTCTTTAACGATACCCGCTTGAGACGCTGGAACTTCCATAGAAGCTTTATCGCCTTCAACAGTGATCAGAGACTGTTCTTCTTCAACCTTGTCGCCAACGCTTACAAGAATCTCAGTAACTTCAACCTCATCCGCACCGATGTCAGGTACATTAATTTCGATTGCCATTGCTTATTTACCTTCTAGTTTAGCGCTGTATTAAGCGTAAAGTGGATTTGTTTTTTCAGTGTCGATATCGAATTTAGCAATTGCTTCAACAACGACAGATTTCTCGATGTCACCACGTTTAACCAGTTCAGTTAGAGCTGCAACTACGATGTAGCCAGCGTTAACTTCGAAGTGACGACGTAGGTTTGCACGGCTGTCAGAACGGCCGAAACCATCTGTACCAAGTACTTTGTAAGACTCAGTTGGCATGTACGCACGTACTTGCTCAGCGTAGTTCTTCATGTAGTCAGTCACTGCGATCGCAGGTTCGTTACCAAGAACAGTCGTGATGTACGGTACTTTCTCTTCCGCTTCTGGGTGAAGCATGTTGTCACGCTCTACCGCTTGGCCGTCACGAGTTAGTTCGTTGAACGACGTTACAGAGAATACGTCAGATGCTACGCCGTACTCTTCGCTTAGAATTTCAGCCGCTTTACGCGCTTCGTTCATGATAGTACCAGAGCTCATTAGTTGAACTTTGCCCTTAGCACCAGCGTGAGATTCAAGCTTGTAGATACCTTTACGGATGCCTTCTTCAGCGCCTTCTGGCATTGCTGGCATTGCGTAGTTTTCGTTCATTACTGTTAGGTAGTAGTAAACGTTCTCTTGCTCAGGACCGTACATGCGACGGATACCATCTTGCATGATTACTGCTAGCTCGTAAGCGAATGTTGGGTCGTAAGAGATACAGTTCGGGATCGTGTTCGCTTGGATGTGCGAGTGACCATCTTCGTGCTGTAGACCTTCACCGTTCAGTGTTGTACGACCTGCAGTAGCACCGAGTAGGAAGCCACGAGCTTGTTGGTCGCCTGCTAGCCATGCCATGTCACCAATACGTTGGAAACCGAACATTGAGTAGTAGATGTAGAACGGGATCATCGGTAGATCGTTGGTGCTGTATGAAGTTGCAGCAGCAACCCATGAAGCCATAGAACCGAGTTCGTTGATACCTTCTTGAAGTACTTGGCCAGACGTTGCTTCTTTGTAGTAAGAAACGATGCCTTTATCTTCAGGTGTGTATTCTTGACCGTGTGGGTTGTAGATACCAACCTGACGGAAGAGACCTTCCATACCAAATGTACGCGCTTCATCACAGATGATAGGAACAATGTTCTTACCAATGTTCTTATCTTTAAGCAGAATGTTTAGCGTACGTACATAAGCCATAGTGGTCGAGATTTCACGCTTTTGAGCACCCAGTAGAGGAGCGAACTCTTCGAGTTCTGGTATTTTAAACTCTTGTGTGAACTTAGGTAGGCGCTGTGGCGTGTAACCTTTTAGTGCTTTACGGCGAGCGTGCAGGTATTCGTACTCAGCAGAACCTTCTTCCAGTTTTAGGTAAGGAAGTTCAGCCACTTTCTCATCAGAAAGAATATCTTCTAGGCCTAGGCGATCACGCAGGTGTTGAACATGAGTCATGTCCATTTTTTTAACACCGTGTGCAATGTTCTTACCTTCAGCGGCATCACCCATGCCGTAACCTTTAACCGTCTTAGCTAGGATGACCGTTGGCTTGCCGTTTGTCTCTTTTGCATTGTTGAATGCAGCAAACAGTTTAGAAGAATCGTGACCACCACGCTTAAGCGCGAAGATTTCGTCATCAGTCATGTCTGCAACTAGTGCAGCTGTTTCTGGGTACTTACCAAAGAAGTGCTCACGTACGTATGCGCCATCTTTCGATTTGAATGTTTGGTAGTCACCGTCGATCGTTTCGTTCATAAGCTGTAGCAGCTTACCCGTTGTATCTTTAGCTAATAGAGCATCCCAGTTATTGCCCCAGATAACTTTAACAACGTTCCAACCTGCGCCTTTAAATAGACCTTCAAGTTCTTGGATGATGCTGCCGTTACCCATTACAGGGCCGTCTAGACGCTGCAGGTTACAGTTGATTAGGAAACATAGATTGTCTAGCTTCTCACGCGCAGCGAAAGAGATAGCACCACGTGATTCTGGCTCATCCATCTCACCGTCACCTAGGAACGCGTATACGCGTTGCGCTGACGTATCTTTCAGGCCACGGCCGTCAAGGTACTTAAGGAAGCGCGCTTGGTAGATAGCAGAGATAGGGCCAAGACCCATAGATACGGTCGGGAACTGCCAAAACTCAGGCATCAGTTTCGGGTGCGGGTAAGAAGGGATACCTTTGCCATCCACTTCTTGACGGAAGTTATCTAGCTGCTCTTCAGTGAGACGACCTTCAACGAATGCACGCGAGTAGATACCAGGAGAGATGTGACCTTGGTAGTAAACCAGATCGCCACCGTCTGTCTCGTTTGGAGCACGGAAGAAGTGGTTGAAACACACTTCGTAGAACGCAGCTGCTGACTGGTAAGAAGCCATGTGACCACCAAGGTCTAGGTCTTTCTTAGAAGCACGCAATACGATCATGATTGCGTTCCAGCGAATAATCGAACGAATACGACGCTCAAGAGTTACGTCACCAGGGTAAGCTGGCTCTTGTGCTGCTGGAATGGTGTTGATGTAGTTTGTGTTGATGCCTGTAGCCATATCAACACCATCTAAACGCGCTTTATCTAGAACTTGTTCTAGTAAAAACTGTGCACGTTCTACACCTTCTTCACGTACTACTGATTCAAGAGCTTCTAACCAATCTTGAGTTTCCAGAGCATCAACGTCATGCTTCATGTCAGACATGGCGATCTATCCTTTTTGTTAGTTGGATTCTACTAAACATGTAAATAGCCGAAGTATTACGGTTATTTACCCTGTTGAATTCGACGTAAAGAGCGCTCGCGACGCGATTCTTCTTTGGTCAAATCCAGCAATGTTTCTTCGATGTAAGCTAAATGAGAATGTGACATTTCACGCGCATGTTCTGGCTGACCTGAAACAATCGCATCTACAATGTTAGCTCGATGTATACTCACTTTCTCCACAACGTCTTTACGACGATGCAACAGCTTTAAATTCTGCAAAACGTTTTGTTCAAGTAACGGAGCCAAACTGCGTACAATGTGCAATAACACCACATTGTGTGCTGCCTCTGTTAAAGCAATAAGAAAAGCCATCACGGCTGCAGATTCGGCTTCTATATCACCCTTATCTTGCGCGTCGTGAATTTTTTCTTGGCATGCTTGAATTCGAACAAAGTCTTCATCAGTGCCACGTAATGCCGCAAAGTAAGCCGAAATCCCTTCCATCGCATGACGCGATTCCAACAAGTCTAGTTGGGTTTCAGAATGGGATGACAACAAATTAAGCAAAGGATCTGAAAAGCTTTTCCAGATATTTTCACTCACAAATGTTCCCCCACCTTGACGACGGGTAAGCAAGCGTTTGGCTTCCAAACGTTGTATCGCTTCTCGGATTGAAGGACGAGACACATCGAACTGTTTCGCCAGTTCGCGCTCGGGTGGCAATTGCTGCCCAGGAGCCAGTGTTCCTTCCACTATCAACCTTTCTAACTCTTGTTCGATAACATCGGAGAGTTTTGGCTGACGAATCCTTTGATAAGCCATAGTTTGTTGTTCTTCTTTTTTCTTCGCTGACAATTGGTAATACCAATTTTAAGTTGAGCAGAAATTAACATAATTAAAACGCCACTGTCCAGTGCAAAATTGACCTACATCATAGAATGAGGCGCAAATTAACCAAGGGTTAACAAATGAAGTTTAAAACAGCAACCAAAATGGTCTTACCATTTACAGGGGTTATACTTTTGGGCAGGAATCGTGTGAAAAAGTTTCAAGATAAAAATAATTTGTTTCAGAAAGATTAGCAGCACTTGTTTACAAATAGAACCAAGCGCACATTTAAGATGGAGTTTCTGTTCATAAGTTTTAATAAATGACGATTTGATAAGCGCGTCACACTCTCTATTTATAAAGGCTCTTCTCTCCACCACTTTCTTTACATCGCAACAACAAAAATGCACCAGTCATTATGCTAAGCGTTGACTATTCAGCGCCTAACAGCAGTAAGACTCTCTTCAAGGTAGAGACTTAAACCTTGAGATTTTTTTTAAACTTTTGCCAGTCGAACACCAAACCAGGATCGGTTTTACGCAGTGGTGCTATATATTGATGGCCTGTGATACGTTCCGTGGTGATTTGAGGGAAAGTGGATACAATCGTTTCTGTTAATTGGGTAAGCGCTTGATACTGCAGCTCGCTATAAGCCACAAAATCACTGCCTTCCAGCTCAATGCCAATCGAATAATCATTGCACCTTTCACGCCCTGCAAAACTCGATTGGCCGGCGTGCCAAGCACGATCAAGAAATGAGACAAACTGGACGACCTCACCATCACGGCGAATCAAACAATGCGCAGAGACACCCATTTGGTGGATCACCTTAAAAAACGGATGCTCAGTGGGATCAAGTTTCCCCGTAAAAAACTGTTCAATATAAGGTCCACCAAATTGGCTCGGAGGCAAACTAATATTGTGCACCACCAGCAGAGAGATATCGTCGATACTCGGTCTAGCATCAAAATATGGGGAAGGAACATGCCGAGCGTTGTCGTACCATCCATTGGAGCAGATCATCATCTGGGTCTCACTTTCTTTTCTGCTAGCACAATAAGATCTGGCCTTGCCTATAGAGCCGTCGCGCTAGCCTCTTTAATTTGAAGTTAAGCAAGAGTATCATGCCATTCTCACTCCCTTTCAAGATTAGATTTGCGATGAAAAACACACATAACAGCCACCAACGCCTTGACTACTTAAAACAGCAACTGCCTCTCGAGATCACTCGTGCAGTCGCTGAGACCATCAAAGAAGATCTAGGCGGCACGTTAGATCCTGCGGCTGATATTACGGCAAGTCTAATCCCTGCAGGCGCAATCAACAGTGCAACCATCATTACCCGTGAGCACGGCGTATTCTGTGGTAAAGCTTGGGCTGATGAAGTGTTTAAGCAACTGGGTGGTGAAGTCACCATCGAGTGGAACGTTGAAGATGGCGACAAAGTAGAACCAAACCAAACGCTTTGCACACTGACTGGCCCGGCACGCGCGCTATTAACCGGTGAGCGTAACGCAATGAACTTCATTCAAACGCTATCAGGCTGTGCAACGACAACGGCAATCTACGCAGACAAAATCAAACACACAGAATGCCGCCTATTAGACACTCGTAAAACCATCCCCGGACTACGCAGTGCACTGAAATACGCGGTCGCTTGTGGTGGCGGTTTCAATCACCGTATTGGTGTTTTTGATGCTTACCTAATCAAAGAAAACCACATCATCGCTTGTGGTGGTATTGAGAAGGCTATCTCTACTGCAAAAGAGCTAAACCCAGGAAAGCCAGTAGAAGTGGAAACCGAAAGCCTAGCAGAGCTAGAGCAAGCGATCAGCGCTGGCGCAGACATCATCATGCTCGACAACTTCACCACAGACATGATGCGTGAAGCCGTTAGAATCAACGCCGGGCGTGCTGCACTCGAAAACTCAGGTAACGTGACGCTAGACACCATTGCAGAATTTGCTGAAACAGGCGTTGATTACATCTCTGTAGGTGCACTGACTAAGCACCTAAAAGCAATGGATCTTTCGATGAGATTTAAAGCGTAATTAACTGAATAATAGATAATTTTCATGTAAAAGCACGGTTGATGACCGTGCTTTTTTATTGCCTTAATTATCAGTATTACAGCCGTTATTTAAGCTGATCGCATAATTTTGCGCGCTATATGAAACGCTACACTAATAAATACCAAACCACTCGCGACCACACCTGAACACCATTCCACTTCCCTATTTTGACTTCTATTCTTTCTATCAACCAGTGCTTGCGCTGCAACCAACTCAACAATGGAATAGAACAATGAAGAACAAAAAAAGAAAAACCAATCAGAAAGGTTTTACCTTAATTGAATTGATGATCGTGGTGGCGATCATTGGTGTGTTGTCTGCGATTGCAGTGCCAGCATATAAAAACTACGTGACCAAGAGTGAACTCTCTTCAGGTCTAGCGACTATGCGATCTCTAATCACACCAGCTGAACTCATATTTCAAGAAAAAGGGTCAATCTCATCAGCTACTGCTATAACTGACCTAGGGACAGTTTCTTCAGCCAGTTCTTTAGGAACTATCTCAATAGATAAAGAAAACGAAATCAAGTTTACATTTAATGACACAAGTTCAGTAAATGCTGCCACCCTAAAGTTTAGTCGTGGTACTAACGGTTGGACATGCGAAAATAGTAAAGATTCTGATGTTTCATTAGATGGTTGCTAAATGCTCACCAACCTCCCAACCGTTCTCCGTCAGGCTGGTTTACTTAGCCTGACACAAGAACAAGCCGTGGCGGAACATGTACAAGCTTCAGGCATTTCGACACCTGAAGCTTTACTCGTTCTCGATTTTTTCACTGGCGATTCCTTAGCAAACAACATTAAAACCATCTTCGGTTTACCGTTAGTACAACTCGTCAATACCGGCTATGAAAGCTTGTGTGAACAATTAGGGCTTCGTGAACTGATCACTAAATATCGAGCTATCCCGATTTCCGTCTCTAACTCCACTCTGACGCTCGCCTCCGCTGACCCGACCGATTTACTCGCAGAAGATGATTTTCGATTTGCGACTGGGTTACAGATTGAATTGGTTGTCGCTAACTACTCTGAGCTGGAAGGCGCAATACGCAAACTGTATGGCCGTTCTATTTCCGGGCAAGACTCCAAGCGCAAAGAGATCAGCCAAGATGAGCTCGCCAATCTGGTTGAGATCTCTGATGATGAGATCGCTTCTATTGAAGATCTTAGCCAAGACGACTCTCCGGTAAGCCGTTTTATCAATCAGATACTGGTTGATGCGGTACGCAAGGGCGCATCCGATATCCATTTTGAGCCCTACGAAGAACACTATCGCGTGCGGCTGCGTTGCGATGGCATCCTCATAGAGACCCAGCAACCCGCTTCCCATTTAAGTCGCCGTTTATCAGCTCGCTTAAAGATTCTTGCTAAGCTGGATATTGCCGAACGCCGATTGCCTCAAGATGGTCGTATAAAGTTACGTTTAAACGACGACCTGGCGATTGATATGCGCGTGTCCACACTACCAACACTCTGGGGAGAAAAGATCGTACTGCGTCTTCTAGACAGCAGCGCGGCCAATCTCGATATCGATAAACTCGGTTACAGCGAAGATCAAAAAGCACTCTATCTCAGCGCCTTAAAACGACCACAAGGGATGATTTTAATGACCGGCCCAACCGGCAGCGGGAAAACCGTCTCCCTTTATACTGGCCTTCGAGTCCTCAACACCACGGAACGCAACATTTCAACAGCCGAAGATCCGGTCGAGATTAACCTATACGGCATCAATCAGGTTCAAGTGACGCCTAAAATCGGCTTTGGATTTGCTGAGGCACTGCGATCGTTTTTACGACAAGATCCCGATGTGGTGATGGTTGGTGAGATACGTGATTTAGAAACCGCAGAGATCGCGATCAAAGCCTCACAAACGGGACACTTAGTCCTTTCGACACTGCACACCAACTCCGCAGCAGAAACCGTCACTCGGCTCGCTCATATGGGAATAGAACCTTTTAATCTTGCTTCATCACTGAGCTTGATTATCGCGCAGAGATTAGCAAGACGATTATGCCGCCATTGCAAAGTAACGGACGACTCCCCAGACATATTTTTACGCCACTCGATTCCTGACAACCAAACCATCTACAAAGCCAACCTTCAAGGGTGTAATGAGTGTAATCAAGGTTATTCCGGTCGAGTGGGTATCTACGAAGTGATGTTGTTTAGTGACCAGCTCAAAAGTAGCCTGATCGAAAAACCGGACGCGTTAACCATTGAACATTTGGCTCGCCGAGAAGGCATGAGAACGCTGCAAGAGTCCGGTCTGGATAAATTGCTTGAGGGCACCACCAGCTATCAAGAGCTACAACGTGTTCTGTACCTATAATTCACGGAGTAAGAATGAGTCGTAAAAGCAAACAATCAAAACTCAAAAACTACTATTGGAAGGGCATTAACAGCTCAGGCAAAAAGGTTTCTGGGCAAACTTTAGCACTCACCGAATTAGAAGTCCGAGACAAGCTCAAAGATCAGCATATCCAAATAAAGAAAATTAAAAACAAAAACATTTCAGCACTGACTCGTTTAACACATCGAGTCAAAACCAAAGACATCACAATCTTGACTCGCCAACTGGCGACCATGTTGGCGACTGGTGTGCCCATCGTGCAAGCCATTAAACTGGTTTCAGACAATCACCGCAAAGCTGAAATGAAATCGATTTTATCGCGCATCTGTAAGGGCGTTGAAGCGGGAACCCCGATTTCAAAAGCAATGCGAACCGCAAGCTGTCATTTTGATGATCTGTATACCGATTTAGTTGCGACAGGGGAACTCTCCGGCAATCTAGCACAAGTATTTGAACGTTTAGCGACCTATCGTGAAAAAAGTGAACAACTAAAATATAAGGTTATCAAGGCGCTCATCTATCCCGCAATGGTTGTTGCGGTTGCCCTGATCGTTTCCTATTTAATGCTCACCATGGTCATCCCTGAATTTGAATCGATGTTTTCTGGCTTTGGCGCCGACCTACCCTGGTTCACTCAACAAGTACTCTATCTTTCCGACTGGATGCAGGCTTATAGCCTCTATACCGCGGTGGGGATTGGGATAATCATTTTGTTTATCCATCAACTATGTCAACGTTCCCATTCCATGAAATTGTCTTTAAGCCGCCTCGGGTTGCGCTTCCCTATTCTCGGTGGAGTTTTAGCCAAAGCTTCTATCGCAAAATTCAGCCGGACGTTATCAACCAGCTTCAGCTCAGGGATTCCTATTCTAATGAGCCTCAAAACCACAGCCAAAACAGCAGGCAACCTGCATTATGAATCGGCCATCATTGAGGTTCACCGTGAGACCGCAGCAGGCATGCCGATGTACATTGCCATGCGCAATACCAATGCCTTCCCAGAAATGGTTTTACAAATGGTGATGATAGGCGAAGAGTCGGGTAACCTCGATGATATGCTCAATAAAGTGGCTTCTATTTACGAGTTTGAAGTCGACAACACCGTGGAAAATTTAGGCAAGATTTTAGAGCCACTGATCATCGTATTTTTAGGTACCGTGGTGGGGGGGCTTGTGGTCGCGATGTACTTACCGATCTTTAATCTTATGAGTGTGTTAGGATAGCTAAAAGCAACTAAACACCCATGAGCAGCCTACCTCTGCTCACTCTGATTAAGTGGTAAAGGACACTATGGAAGTATTTCACTACTATCCTTGGCTATTCCCCGTATTAGCTTTCATTTTTAGCCTGCTTATCGGCAGCTTTCTCAACGTCGTCATACACCGTTTACCGATTATGATGGAACGAGAATGGCAACAAGAGTGCTCGGAGTATTTCTCTCAATATAAAATTCCAGCACCAGAGGGGAAGTTTAATCTCAGTATTCCTCGCTCTGCCTGCCCGAAATGCAAAACCCAATTAAGAATCGTCGACAACATTCCAGTCTTAAGTTGGTTGTTCTTAAAGGGTAAGTGCCACAGCTGTGCGAATCCAATCAGTGCTCGCTATCCTCTCGTCGAACTGCTTACGGCCATCCTTTGCACCGTTGTCGCTAGCCACTTTGGTTTCAGTTACTACACTATTGCTTTGATATTTTTCACCTTCGCATTGATCAGTGCGACTTTCATCGATCTCGATACCATGCTATTACCGGATCAAATCACCTTACCTCTAATTTGGTCTGGTATCGCTCTAGCTCTGTTTGATGTCAGTCCCATATCACTTCAAGACTCTGTCGTTGGTGCAATGGCCGGCTACCTAGCCCTATGGTCTGTGTATTGGCTGTTCAAACTACTCACAGGCAAAGAAGGCATGGGTTACGGTGACTTCAAACTCTTGGCCGCGCTTGGTGCATGGCTTGGTTGGCAATATCTACCCATGATCATTCTCTTGTCATCGCTTGTCGGACTTATTTTTGGGTTGATCCAACTTCGCTTAAAACAGCAAGGTATCGATAAAGCTTTCCCGTTTGGCCCCTATCTGGCGATCGCCGGTTGGGTAAGTCTATTGTGGGGTAATGACATTATGGGTTGGTATTTCACTTCGGTACTAGGACTTTAAGTATGGCAATCATTATCGGATTAAGCGGTGGCATCGCCAGCGGTAAAACCACCGTCGCTAACCTCTTCAATCAACACTTTAATATTGATATTGTCGATGCTGATATTGTGGCGCGTGAAGTAGTCGCACTAGGCAGCGAGGGTCTCAAACAGATTGTCGCTCACTTTGGTGAAGAGATATTGCTTGAAGATAGGACGCTAAACCGCTCTAAACTGCGTGAAGTGATCTTCTCTGAACCCAACGAGAAGCAGTGGCTCAATGATCTTCTTCATCCGATGATCCGCGACAAAATTAACAGTGACCTGTCTAAAGTGACTTCGCCTTATGCTTTATTAGTCGCACCGCTATTGGTTGAAAATCAAATGCAAGGCATGGCCGATCGCGTTTTGATCGTGGATGTGCCCACAGAAGTGCAAATAGAACGAACCATGAGTCGCGACAATGTTTCTAGAGAACAGGTGATTGCCATTTTAAAATCGCAGGCTTCAAGAGAGCAACGCTTGGCCGTTGCAAATGACGTGATTGAAAACCATACTAAAAACCATGAACTTTTGCCTCAAATCACAGATTTACACCAAAAGTATGTGGCATTAAGTACCATAGATAGGTCAGAATAGATGTATATTGAAGAAAGGTTTGCTTGATGATCTCCCATAAGTTTGAACATCCTCTAAATGAAAAAACACGAATCTACTTAAGAGTTGAATCGCTCTTGAGGCAACTTCACCTATCTTCTACATTTTCCGATGCTCAACAGTATCAACTCTTTTTCCGCTCTATTTTTGATCTGGTTGAAATTTTTGAACAGATTCAACTCAAAAGCGAACTCGCAAAAGATATTGAGAAACAACGTCTAACCTACAAAAGCTGGTTAAACGTTGAAGGCGTTGATCAAGAGATGCTAACGTCATTGCTTAATGATGTGGGTAACATATATCGCAATCTCATGCAGGCAGAGCGTTTTGGGCAATCACTCAAAGAAGATCGTTTCCTGAGTGCCATTCGTCAACGTTTTAATCTACCTGGTGGCTCATGTTGTTTTGATCTACCCGCATTACATTATTGGCTGCATCTGCCCCTCGAGAAAAAAATGAGAGATGCTAAAACATGGATGGATAGCCTGCAGCCTTTGTATGAAGCACTCACGCTTTGGCTAAAGCTAACCAGAGAAACTGGCCACCTTAAAGGGCAAATTGCTCGAGTAGGATTTTTCCAGAGCGATGCTGACGAAGCAAATATCCTTCGCCTGTCCATCCCTATGCACTATGGCGCTTATCCCATGATTTCGGGGCATAAAAACCGTTTTGCCATCAAGTTCATCAGCTTTGAAACAGGGCAAGCCTGCACTCAAGATATCGAATTTGAGTTGGCTATCTGCACCTAATGAATGCCCTTTTATCGCTTGCTTGAGTCGTCACTCAAGCCTAAATTCACTGTTATTCCACCTTCAAGTTAAGAATCACTATGTCGAAGAAAATCACCATCGTTAAATGCCCTCAATGTAAGACTGATGTTGAGTGGGGTGAGCAAAGCCCATATCGCCCATTTTGTAGCAAGCAGTGTCAAATGATTGATTTCGGCGAATGGGCAGACGAAGAAAACAGCATCGCAGGCGCACCTGATATGTCAGATAGCGATGGTTGGTCAGAAGATCCGTACTAGGCCGAGTCGCGAGTAAATTTTGAAGGGTTGGCGTTTAACGTCGACCCTTTTTTATTGCCTATAATACTGCACTAATGGAGATTCCCTACTCCTTCCTTCGTCAGTCTAGGGAATGACGGTTAAATATGAGTTTCGCTTTGGTCCGTCATCCTCAAGAGCGAGGGACGAGCGAGTTGGGGATCTCTTACCTGCGAAACTCTAAATAGCAGACACAAAAAAGCGGAGCCTAATGGCTCCGCTTTTATCGATAGAATGCAAAAAGAATTACTTTTTAGTAAGTTTCTCTTTAATACGAGCTGACTTACCAGAACGCTCACGTAGGTAGTACAACTTGGCACGACGTACTGCACCACGGCGTTTAACTTCGATGCTATCAACCATTGGAGAGTGAGTTTGGAACGCACGCTCTACGCCTTCACCGTTCGAGATCTTACGAACTGTGAATGCAGAGTGTAGACCACGGTTACGAATAGCGATTACAACGCCTTCGAAAGCCTGTAGACGCTCACGGTCACCTTCTTTTACCTTAACCTGAACTACAACAGTGTCACCTGGTGCGAATTTAGGAAGGTCTGATTTTAGTTGCTCTTCTTCAAGAGCCTTGATGATGTTGCTCATTTGTATAAATTCCTAGAATAAACTGATACTAAATTTAATAGGTTACTGCTTGCTTTTCGTTAAGAGCGTTGCTCTTTAATGAATTCAGCCAGTAATTGTTCCTGTTCGTCAGTCAGAGCTAGGTTTTCCAGGAGCTCTGGTCTTCTTAGCCAAGTTCGGCCCAACGATTGTTTTAATCGCCAGCGACGAATGTCCTTATGGTTTCCAGACTTGAGTACCGATGGCACATCTTTATCGTCTAGCACCTCAGGGCGCGTATAATGGGGGCAATCGAGCAAACCATTGGCAAAAGAATCTTCTTCTGCTGAAGCGAAATCTCCAAGTACACCCGGAACAAACCGAGAGACTGAATCAATCAACGTCATGGCTGGCAGTTCGCCACCCGTCATCACAAAATCTCCAATCGACCATTCTTCATCGACTTCAGATTGAATAATGCGCTCATCTACCCCTTCATAGCGACCACAAATAAGAAGCAAGTTCTCGTTTGTTGCCAACTCTTCAACACCTTTCTGGTCGAGTTTACGACCTTGAGGTGAAAGATAGATAACTTTCGTCTTTCCCGGTGCTGCTTGCTTGGCTGTTTGGATAGCATCGCGCAAAGGCTGAACCATCATTAACATGCCAGGACCACCACCGTAAGGTCTATCATCAACAGTGCGATGTTTATCATGAGTGAAATCGCGAGGATTCCATGTCTCAATAGATAAAAGACCTTTTTTAACCGCTTGACCTGTTACTCCAAAATCAGTAACAGAACGGAACATTTCAGGAAATAGGCTAATAATGCCAACCCACATGTGTTCTCTCGCTCTGTAATTAGGAGTTAGAATCCAGGATCCCAGTCAACTTCGATCCGGCGAGCTTCGCGATCAACTTTCTTGATCACTTGCTCTTCAAGGTACGGTACTAACCGTTCCTTTTGGCCAAAAGCATCTTTAAGATTTGCTTTTATTACTAGAACATCGTTCGAGCCAGTTTCTAATAGGTCAGTGACCTCACCAAGGTCGTAACCTTTAGTGGTAAAAACTTGCATACCGAACAATTCACGCCAGTAGAATTCATCTTCTGACAATTCAGGTAACGAAGCAGGGTCAATAGCAATTTCAAAGTTAGTCATCAGTTGCGCGTCTTCACGAACATCTAATCCCGCTAGCTTACATACATAGCCTTGACCATGACGTTTCCAGCTCTCAACTTTATACTCAACCCACTCGCCCTTGATCTTTATATACCAAGGACTGTAATCAAATATGCTTTCAGCATTGTCTGTGTAGGAGAACACTTTAAGCCAGCCACGAATACCATAGGTAGACCCAAGTTTACCCATGACAATTCTTTCGTTTTGCTTGCTCATAGTTTCTTTACCCTTCATCGACATAAGCTATTTCTCTTAAAAAAGAATTAAGCAGCTTTTTGAGCGTCTTTAACTAGCTTAGCTACGCGGTCAGATAGAGATGCGCCTTGACCAACCCAGTGGTTAACGCGATCTAGGTCTAGACGTAGACCTTCTTCTTGACCTTGAGCAGTAGGGTTAAAGAAACCTACTTTCTCGATGAAACGGCCAGTTGCAGAGTTACGGCTATCCGCAACTACGATTTGATAAAATGGGCGCTTCTTTGCACCGTGACGTGCCAAACGAATGGTTACCATGTCGTCCTCTTTGCTTTCTTAATAAAATAATTAACCCCAAGTATAAGTAAATAGCTTGGGGTCTCGTGCCAAATTAAAGCCCCGGAATTTTACTCTTATTCCGGGGCAATGCAAGGGCTTTAGCCATTTTTTCACCAACATAGTCATCGCACACTTTCTGTGATGCGGCTAACACTATGAAAAGTAACGTAGCTAAAGCTTACATTTGTAGGTTATCGACCAAACGGGTTAAAACCACCACCCATTCCGCCCATACCTCCACCGCCGCCCATCATGCCTTGCATGTTGCGCATCATGCCTTTCATTCCACCCTTCTGCATTTTCTTCATCATCTTCTGCATTTGAGTGAACTGTTTCAGCATACGGTTTACATCTTGTACTTGAGTGCCTGAACCTGCCGCAATACGCTTCTTGCGTGAACCTTTGATTAGTTCTGGGCGCAGGCGCTCTTTCATGGTCATAGAGTTGATGATCGCTTCCATCTGCTTGAACATCTTGTCATCAACTTTATCTTTTACGTTGTTAGGTAGCTGAGACATACCAGGAAGCTTATCCATCATGCCCATCATGCCGCCCATATTTTGCATCTGACCAAGCTGTTCACGGAAGTCTTCAAGATCAAAGCCTTTCTTCTCTTTGAACTTCTTCGCCAGTTTCTCTGCTTTTTCGGTATCAACGTTTTTCTGTAGGTCTTCAATAAGAGACAGTACGTCGCCCATACCTAGGATACGAGAAGCAACACGATCCGGGTGGAACGGTTCTAGTGCGTCCGTCTTTTCACCCACACCTAAGAACTTAATCGGTTTGCCTGTGATGTGGCGAACAGACAGAGCGGCACCACCACGCGCATCACCATCCACTTTCGTTAAGATAACACCCGTGAGTGGTAACGTATCACCAAAGGCTTTTGCTGTATTCGCAGCATCTTGACCAGTCATGGCATCAACAACGAACAGAGTTTCTACCGGCTTGATTGCGGTATGAAGCTCTTTGATCTCGCCCATCATCCCTTCATCGATAGCCAGACGACCCGCAGTATCGACAATAAGTACGTCGTAGAATTTCTTCTTCGCGTGGTCGATGGCAGCGTTGGCAATATCAAGAGGCTTTTGATCCGCTGAAGATGGGAAGAAATCGACCCCCACATCGCTGGCTAATGTTTCTAGCTGTTTGATCGCCGCAGGACGGTAAACGTCGGCAGACACAACCAACACTTTTTTCTTGTCACGCTCAGTCAGGAGCTTAGATAGCTTACCGACCGATGTGGTTTTACCTGCACCTTGTAGACCAGCCATTAAGATGACGGCAGGCGGTTGCGCCGCTAAGTTAAGAGCCTCATTAGACTCCCCCATCACCGCTTCAAGTTCAGCTTGAACGATCTTAATGAATTCTTGACCTGGCGTTAGAGATTTAGAAACCTCAACCCCCACAGCACCTTCTTTTACGCGCTTAACAAAATCACGGACAACTGGCAGTGCAACGTCGGCTTCAAGTAGCGCCATACGTACTTCACGCAGTGTCTCTTTTATGTTGTCTTCGGTCAGGCGACCTTTACCGCTGATGTTCTTCAGCGTTTTGGATAGACGATCCGTTAGATTATCAAACATAGTTTTCTCTTCGCTCAATCCTGCGATTATTAAGTTAAGTATACATTAGCGCGGATTAGAGTCATACCCGTTGTCGAGCGTTAATCATCCGTGCTTGTGATGTCAGACATTATTCACTTGGAATTGAATGAGGTTCGCCATAGCCCCAAAGAGCGATGCGAGGTATAATTCACATATTAGTAATCATTAAAATGGATACCATGGACAGTCTTATTGCGATCGCAGCAGCCTTTCTTTATGCAATGGCGATCTCCACGATCATTCCAGGTCTTGTGCACCAAACAAGGATCCGTGTCAAAACGGTGTTTATCAGCGCATTACTTGCTTTAGCTTTCCATGCTTGGTTGCTTGGCGATTTAATCTTTAATGCCAACGGTCAAAACCTCAGTATCTTGAACGTTGCTTCATTGATCAGTTTAATCGTCTCTCTGGTGATGAGTAGTGCGATGCTCAAAACCCGACTGTGGTTCATCTTACCCGTCGTGTATAGTTTCGCTGCGCTCAATTTGATGGCCGCGGCTTTTCTTCCAAGTACCTTCATCAAGCATTTAGAAAACGACCCAAAACTCCTCGTGCACATTTCTTTGGCGTTATTTTCATACGCGACACTGAGTATCGGTGCGCTATATGCCTTGCAGCTCGCGTGGCTCGACCACAAACTTAAAAAGAAAAAAGCGCTGGTAATCAACCCGAACCTCCCTCCCTTAATGATGGTTGAAAGACAACTTTTCAAGATCATTCTGATCGGTAATGGTTTATTAACTGGCACCTTACTGACCGGTCTTATCTTCGTACAAGATATGTTTGCTCAAGGGAAAGCGCACAAAGCCGTGTTGTCTTTTATCGCTTGGATTATCTACTCCATTCTTCTATGGGGTCACTACCAAAAAGGTTGGCGGGGACAGAAGGTCACTTGGTTTGCACTTGCCGGTGCTAGTATGCTTACATTGGCCTATTTCGGTAGCCGCTTCGTTCAGGAAATCATTCTGAATTAATCTGTAAAATGAAGGCAGGGTTTCACACACCTTGCCTTTAATATATTGAGTGTGAGACATTCAATTGACATCTCGACCATGTTCGGTCATAAATTAATCAAGATACACTCATAGGAAAAGAATAGTTTTGGACGACATATCAACGGGTATCTTATTTGCGCTACTCGCGTGTCTCATTGTAATTTCTGGTTATTTCTCAGGTTCCGAAACGGGCATGATGTCCTTGAACCGCTACCGTTTAAAGCATCTAGCCAATACGGGCCATAAAGGTGCTAAACGCGTAGAAAAACTTCTGAATCGCCCAGACAGATTGATCGGCCTCATCCTCATCGGCAACAATCTCGTCAACATTCTTGCGTCTGCGATCGCCACCATTCTTGGCATGCGCATCTATGGAGATATCGGCGTAGCGATTGCTACCGGTGTCCTGACTCTCGTGATCCTCGTGTTTGCCGAAGTCACCCCGAAAACGGTCGCTTCTTTATTTCCTGAACGTGTCTCTTACGCCAGTAGCATCCTGTTAATGATACTGATGAAAGTACTGTCACCACTGGTCATTTTAGTTAACTTCATTACCAATGGCTTTATTCGCATCCTTGGTGTCAAAGCCAGCCACGATGCAACTGACCATTTAAGCTCGGAAGAGCTTAGAACCGTGGTCAATGAAGCGGGAAGCCTAATACCTCAGCGCCACCAAGATATGTTGGTTTCTATTTTAGATTTAGAGCATGTCACCGTGAATGACATTATGGTGCCACGTAATGAGATAACGGGCATCGATATCAATGACGATTGGAAATCGATCGTTCGTCAGTTGACCCACTCCCCTCATGGCCGTGTGGTCCTGTATCGTGACCAGATAGATGAAGTCGTTGGTATGCTGAGGCTACGTGAAGCTTACCGCTTGATGCTTGAGAAAAATGAGTTCAATAAAGAAACACTTTTACGTGCCGCAGATGAGATCTATTTCATCCCTGAGGCAACCCCACTCAATACTCAACTGCTTAAGTTTCAACGCAATAAACAGCGTATCGGCTTAATTGTCGATGAATATGGCGATATCAATGGTTTGGTTACCCTTGAAGATATTCTAGAAGAGATCGTAGGTGAATTTACCACCTCAATCACCCCAAGCTTATCTGAGGAAATTACTCCGCAAAGCGATGGCAGCTTCTTGATTGAAGGCAGTGCCAATATCCGAGACATTAATAAAGGCCTGCAATGGACACTGCCAACCGACGGTCCAAGAACGTTGAATGGTTTGATACTGGAACACCTTGAAGATATTCCTGAGAGTCACCTGAGTGTTCAGGTTGCCAGCCACCCCATGGAAATCGTTGAACTTGAAGAGAACCGCATCAAGCTTGTGCGTGTGTTCCCGCAGATCGTGAACGGATAAAAGTGGCTTATTGGAATAACTAAGTGGGTCGTCATAAACTCACACGACAACAAAAACAAAAGGCCCTGTTCATTGAACCGGGCCTTTTAATATCTAACTCACCGCATTCAAGGTGAACGATGATTAGTCGATTTTAAGCTCTTGTAACATTGACTCTGGCAGTGCCAATTCATCATTTTTGTTTACCGAAATACCGGCAGCGATGATCGCATTCGCGATGCCTTTCGCTTCATCCAAAGAGTGCATTGCGGCAGTACCACATTGGTACTCATTCAGCTCAGGAATCTTATTCTGATTCTCAACCTTCAGTACATCTTGCATTGCCGCTAACCAAGCATCAGCTACTTGCTGCTCTGAAGGTGTGCCGATTAAGCTCATGTAGAAACCGGTGCGACAACCCATTGGTGAAATGTCGATGATCTCAACATCTGAACCATTCAGATGAGCTCGCATGAACCCAGCGTATAGGTGCTCTAAAGTATGGATACCTTTCTCAGACAGGATATCTTTGTTTGGTGCGGTGAAGCGTAGGTCAAATACCGTGATGGTATCCCCTTTTGGGGTTTGCATTGTTTTAGCAACACGAACTGCGGGTGCATTCATGCGTGTGTGATCAACAGTGAAACTATCTAATAAAGGCATTGCTATTCTCCATAACGGAGGGGTTTAAAAAAACCAACTCCGATTGTCTTCTAATTCTTTACGGCACTGTTTAAGTTGCCATCCATAATCTTTTGCTTGCTGTTCAACTTTGCGAGCCACCTTAATCAAAGATGGTTTTCTATTGTATGATTTGCGTTTATACCCACCGCTGCCTTCATGATAAGCTAAATACTGATTGTAAGGATCCCACAGCGATATGCCCAGTTGACGACGTGTTTCGCTGGTATACCAACCTATAAACATCAATGCATCATCAAAATTCGCTCTTGAGCCACCATGATTCGTCGCTTTTTGGAAGTCTTCCCAAGCCGGATCCTGAGCTTGTGCATAACCGTAGGCGCTGCTCACGTGTCCCCATGGAATAAAGCCCAAAATATAATCTTTGGGTGGGCGCGCATCATGACGAAAGCTACTCTCTTGTTTCACAAAAGCCATCGCTACATTAATGGGGGTGCCCCACTCTTCTTGCATATCCAGTGCATCTTCATACCACGAAGGGTTCTCTCTGAAGATACTGCACAGATTATTCTGTTGTTTAGGCGGTGGCGTTGCACAGCCAGCCAAAAGGCTAGAGACTACACCAACAGTAATTACAGGTAACCATTGATAAGTGGGTTGACCTAACAAATCTTTCTTCCTTTCCACCAACGACTCGCTATGCTTTTAAATACGAAAAATAATCCGCTAAGAAGCTATCAAAATCTTGAGTACTGGCTTCTTCACTTTTTTGCTGAGCAATAACAGAACGTTGAACTTCAGCTTCCATTAACTCAGCTGAATACACTTTATATTGGTGTGCTTTATGTTGCTGAGCGTAGGTTTTTCCTAATGCACAACCTACTTTACCCAAACCCCCTAATCTTTTAGTCTCTTCAAGTAACTGACCTGAAATCGTCAGTTCTGGGTTATCAATCCAAACTTCAAGCGTATCACAGGTTTCTTGGTAAGCTCGACCGCCTTGCTCCGCATCCATCAATTCAGCAATGGCGCGTAAATCTTTGAAGACACGTTTAGCCCAATCTTGCAGAGACAGTCGCTCGCCATGACAGCCAATTTGAAGCTCTAAACCTATCTGACGACCTTCTAAGATCACCTTGTTCCAGTTATCACGCCAGCATTCAAGTTCGCAGTTATCCATCTCAGCAGAGTCAGATAGAACGCTCCAAGTTAAGAATAAATCCAAGAAGCGCACTTGTTGCTCATTGATACCGATTGAGCTGAATGGATTGACGTCTAAAGAGCGAACCTCGATGTACTCGACGCCAGCTCGAGCCAGTGCTTCCGATGGCTTCTCACCATTTTTAGCAACACGCTTAGGACGAATCGGCGCATAAAGCTCGTTCTCGATTTGAAGAACGTTGCTGTTCAGCTGACGGTATTCGCCATCTACCTTAACGCCGATATCCGCAAACTCTTCGGATGGTGTGCGAATCGCTTGGTTCAAGCCTTCAAGATATTGGCCTAGGCTGTTAAAGCCAATCTTCAGCACACTTTGCGCACTGTTAGTATAACCAAGATCGCTCAGCCGCAGCGCTGTTGCTTTCGGCAAGAACAGTGTTTCGCCCACCTTTTCAAAAGGTAATTTGGTTTCTCTTCCTTTGACAAAAGAAGAACATAGCGCTGGCGAAGCACCGAAAAAGTACGGTATTAACCAACCAAAACGATAATAGTTACGAATCAGACCAAAGTAAGCATCGGATTTAGCGTCACAACGCGCTTCTTCTGTTTGCTCTCCAAACAGGCTATCCCAAAAGCTTTCTGGGAAAGAGAAATTAAAGTGAACACCCGAGATAATCTGCATCAGGCTACCGTAACGTCGCTTTAAACCTTCACGATATAACGTCTTCATCTTGCCGTTATTCGAAGTGCCGTACTGAGCGAGCTGAATATCAGCTTCACTGCCAACATAACAAGGCATTGAGAGTGGCCACAGTTTTTCGTCACCTAACTTAGTTTGCGTGAAGTGGTGGACATCAGACAACTGATTCAATAACGTCGGAACATCGCTCGAAACTGGCGTAATAAACTCCAACAGCGACTCGGAAAAATCGGTTGTAATCCATTCGTTCATCAACGCAGATCCCAAAGCCTCAGGGTGTGGCCCGGTAGCAAGATGCCCATTATCCGTATAGCGTAACGTTTCCCTCTCAACACCGCGACCGAATTGAGAAAAGGTCTTAGGGTTGGTTGCAACTTGCTTTAGTCGCGCAGCAAAATCAGTCAAAATTCAGTTCACTTATCTTATATCGTTCTGATTAGAACTATCATAAATTAGGTTAGAGGAGAAAAATAGAATCTTTTCCCTCCCCCTTTAATATGTACTCTAACGAGTGATTTCAAGCTCTTCTATTGGAATATCTAACTTTTCGAGTCGAGGACGAAGCGAAGTCGCATCGCCAACAACAATTATTTGATAATCATTCGGGTTAAACCATTTCTTAGCGAGCTTGTTTAAAGTCTCTTTTGGGACGGTTTCAACTATCTGATTACGCTGTTGCAAATAGTCCTCATCAAGATTCAGCGCAACAATGTTACTCAACAGCCCGGCCTTTTGACTGGGAGTTTCATACTTAAGTGCATCTTGTTGACCCACCGCTAAGCGCATAAATTGCATTTCATCCTCAGTCAAACCACTTTGGCTAAATTTATTCAACTCAGCGATAAACTCTTGAATCGATGCAACGGTGGCATTGGCTCTAACTTGAGCGCTAAAGATTACCGCGCCAGTTTCACGCGTACTCGCAAAGTAACCACTAGCACCATAAGTGTACGCCTTATCTTCACGTAAATTTTGGTTAATACGGCTATTGAAGTTACCCGCTAAATTAAAGTTTGCCAACTGGCTCAAATATAATTCACCCGTCGCATCAAACGGCAGGCCTTTACGAACCAAGCGAACAACACTTTGTGGCGCTCCCGGCTTATCGACTAAGTACAGATGTTGACCCGAAAGCGCTTTGACAATCTGCGGACGCGTTAACGGCGCCGCATCGCCTTGCCACCCTTCAAAGAACTGTAGCTGTTTGCCGACCTCTTCCTTCGAAATGTCTCCTACGACAACAATACTAGCCCCCTCTGGCGTATAATGTTGTGCATAGAATTTTTTCACATCATCTAAGGTCAATTTCGATAAAGCTTCCTTAGTGCCATCACTTGCGCGAGCAAAAATACTGTCACCAAACAGCACTTCACGGGTCGCTTGAGAGGCCATCCAACTTGGCTGCTGGTGTTGATATACAATGCCTTCTAACATCTGCTGCTTGACGCGTTCGAAATCTTGCTCATCAAACTTAGGCTCGAATAGCACCTCTTGCACGATCGCTAAGGTTTGAGGCAGATTTTTATCTAGCGTCGAGATGGAGATGTCCGTGGTGTAACTGCCCGCACTAATACTGACACTACTACCAAGCTTATCTAGAGTCGCCTGTAACTCTTCAACGGTTCGTTTCATCGAGCCCTCTTCCATCATCGAAGCCGTTAGATTCGCAAGACCTTCTTGCCCTTTACGAACATAACGCTCACCAGCAGGAAGTTGAATTTGCAGTTGTACTGTCGGCGTTTCACTGGTTACCGTACCAATCAATTCTGCGCCGTTTGCAAAATGCATGCGATACAATTTGGGTGTGGTCGCCTCAACACCAAATTTAACTTCAGGCATCACACTGCGATCAAATGTGTTCGGTACTTTTCTGAAATCCAATTGGTCTTCCGTCACTTTGCTGTACTTAGGAAGGGTACGTGCCGGCGTAGTAAAGGTCGCCTCACGAACAGCCAAATTGAGCTGTTTTTTAGGAACCACACTCAGAGTAACCTTATGCTTACCTTCGATAAAATCTTGGTATGCTTTACTGACGCTTTCTGGTGTGACAGCACGGATTTGAGCCAATTGCGATTCAATTCGGTCCGGCTGACCATAGAAAGTTTGATTCGAAGCGAGCTGTGAAACCTTACCTTTCACACTTTGCAGTGCGAAAACAGCATTCGCTTCTGCCATGCCAGTGATCTGGTCTAAACGCTCTTGCTCAACGCCCTCTTTCGAGAATTGCTCTAGGGTATCCATCAGCTCTTTATTAAGAACCGTCAAATCGCCTTTTTCACCTGAATTACCCATTGCATACACGTACATGGTACAAGCAAGCTCAGCACAATCATGGAAAGAGCCAGCGCTTACTGCCTTCTGCGTTTTCACGAGGTTTTGATACAAGTAACTATTGGTACCGGAACCTAGCACGTTAGACAGTGCATTCAGTGAAGCTTGCGTCTCTTCGCCACGATACGTTGTTGGCCAACCCACCACCACCATCGGCTGGCGAATGTTATCTTCTAAAGTGATGTATTTATCTTGCGTCAATTTCGCAGGTTGCTTCTCTGCCGCCTTAACCTCTGGCCCCTTAGGAATCGGACCAAAGTACTTATTAACCCATGCTAGTGTGTCATCAACGTCGATATCACCACCAATGGTCAATACCGCATTATTAGGGCCATACCAGCGTAAAAAGAAAGCCTTAAGATCATTCACATCAACCCGGTCTAGATCTTCAACATAACCAATGGGTTGCCATGAGTATGGATGACCTTCAGGGTAAAGCGCTTCACTCATGCGCTCCCACATCAAGCCGTAAGGACGGTTTTCATAGCTTTGGGCACGCTCATTCTTAACCGTACCTCTTTGAACCTCAAATTTCTTCTGAGAAACCGCGTCGACTAAAAAGCCCATTCGGTCAGATTCTAACCACAACATTTTTTCAAGTTGGTTAGAAGGAACGGTTTCGAAGTAATTCGTGCGATCTCGATTGGTGGTGCCATTTAACGATCCCCCCGCTTCGGTAATGATCTTAAAATGCTGTTGGTCCCCGACATGTTCAGAACCTTGGAACATCATATGCTCAAAGAAGTGAGCAAAACCCGATTTACCAATCTGTTCACGAGCAGATCCTACGTGATAGGTCACATCAACATGGACAAGTGGGTCGGAATGATCAGGAGAGAGAATAACCGTCAAGCCGTTCTCGAGTTGATATTTTGTATACGGAATTACCACTTTATCGTTAGAAGGCTTAACTTCATCAATTAAAGTGACACCTTCTGGTAATGAAGAAAAGAAGGATGTTGAGCTAGGTACATTGTATGAACAGCCGACAATGGCGATAAGAGAAAATGTACCAAGTAAAACCTTTTTCATAGGTTCTCCTTAGAAAAAACCGAGGTAGATAGCAGTAAGTAAGCTATAGCGGACAGCTTTGCCTGTCGCTATCAAAATAACGCTAGGGATGAATTTCATTCTTAGCCAACCCGCGGCGAGACATAAAGGGTCACCAATGATCGGTACCCAACTGAATAACAGAGCCCAGTAACCATAGCGGCTCAACCAAGCCATAGCCTTATGACCATACTTTTCTGATTGAGTTCGATTCGGTAGCCACAAACCAATCCAATAATTGGTAAGGCCACCTAAAGTATTGCCAAGTGTCGCCACCAGAATGATTGATGATACAGAAAACTGATCGAGGCTCAATGTTGCAACAAGGCTTGCTTCTGAACCTCCGGGCAACAATGTAGCACTCAAGAAGCCACTGATAAAGAGCACCCACAGCGCTGAGTCAGAGAACCACAACGCTATGTTTTCAAAAAAAGAATTAAAAAATTCTAGCACTGCATATCAACCTTCTTGCATTTTAAGTAGTACCTTGCCTCTAGTATGCCCAGTTTCAACCTGTAGGTGGGCCGACTGCGCATCGTCTAGCTTGTAGATAGCTTGAATTTCTGTTTTGAGTAACCCGACACTGACCATGTAAAGCATGGTGTCCATTTGGTCTGGGTTTGGCTCAACCAACATACCTGACGCAGTAAAGCCCAGTAGTGTTGCTTTATCGCAGATAAGTTCTGCGGACAATGTTGGTACCGTCACCACTCTCGCACCATCTTTCAGGCACTTCAAGGCATCAAGAGCCGTATCTCCACCAACCAAATCAATCAGCACATCAACATCGGATACTCGTTCCGAAGCTGGCGCAAATTTATAATTAATCGCATGAGCACCGAGTGTGGCAAGATAATCAAGATTCGCTTCGCTACAAGTGGTGAACACTTCAGCTTTTGCTGCAACAGCGATTTGAACCGCAAGATGACCCACACCACCCGCTCCGGCTAAAATCAGGACACGATCGCCCTCTTTCACTTCAGCCTTGTTTAGCGCTTGTGCTGCTGTTTGGCTTGCTAAGGGTAACGCAGCTGCCGCTTCTAATGTGACACTATCGGGAACCTGACTTAAAGCCGTTTCAGATACACACACATATTGACTGTAACCGCCACCTTGCAGTGGGAAGCCAATAAAACCGGCCACATTATCACCAACATTAAAACGATTAGCCTGTTCACCGAGTGTGACAATTTGCCCTGAAATATCGTACCCCGGCACCCAAGGCAGGTTATCTTTGTTCTGCGCCGCGGCCCAACCGAGGCCAGCTCGAGTTTTAACATCAATCGGATTAATGCCCGAAAAGGAAACTTTGACCACCACTTCCCCAGCTTTAGGCTTTGGAATCGTGCGAGTCTGAATACTTAGGTTTTCGACACCGCCAAATTGAGTAATCGCTATCTGTTTATTTTCCATTTCCACATTTCCTTGATTGATAAAAGCCCTAATGAGCAAACACCCTAATTGATAAAAAGAAAGGGATGCGAAAGCATCCCTTTGACTATAAACCATTTAATAAGGCTAAGTTAACCACTCATTTGTAAATTGACGCCCCATTAACGCATGATACAGGAGTCAGTCACCCCATTAACCGACGAGAGCTAATAGAATACCGGCTGCAACCGCGCTACCAAGTACACCGGCAACGTTCGGGCCCATTGCATGCATTAACAAGAAGTTCTGAGGGTTCGCCTCAAGACCAACTTTGTTCACAACACGGGCTGCCATTGGAACAGCGGATACACCAGCGGCACCAATCAGTGGGTTAATATCTTCTTTCGAGAAGCGATTCAACACTTTCGCCATCAATACCCCTCCCGCGGTACCGATACTAAAAGCGACGGCACCTAAACCAAGAATACCTAGCGTCTCCAAATTCAAGAAGGTATCCGCTTGAAGCTTAGAACCAACGCCGAGACCAAGGAATATAGTCACTATGTTAATCAGTTCGTTTTGAGCGGTTTTTGAAAGACGATCCACCACACCCGCTTCACGCATTAAATTGCCTAAACAGAACATGCCGACCAGAGGGGTTGCTGATGGTAGGAACAAAATCGTCATCAGCAGTACAGCAAGCGGGAATAGAATCTTCTCTGCTTTACTAACATGACGAAGTTGAGCCATCTTAATCTTACGCTCTTCAGGTGACGTCAGCGCTTTCATAATAGGTGGCTGAATAATGGGAACCAACGCCATGTAGCTATAAGCTGCGACCGCGATTGCACCTAATAAATCAGGAGATAACTTACTCGCCAAGAAGATCGCTGTTGGGCCATCGGCCCCACCAATGATCGCAATCGAAGAAGCATCCGCCATCGAGAATTCCATACCTGGAACATAGTTCAGCAAAATCGCACCAAATAGCGTTGCGAAAATACCAAACTGAGCCGCAGCCCCCAGCCACAGAGTTTTAGGGTTAGCAATCAAGGCTCCGAAGTCCGTCATCGCGCCGACTCCCATAAAGATCAGCAGAGGGAAAATACCCGTCTCAATCCCCACGTAATAGACGTAATAAAGCAAACCACCCGGCTCAGTGAAACCTGCATTTGGGATGTTTGCTAATATGGCACCAAACCCAATCGGTAGCAGCAGTAAAGGTTCAAACCCTTTACGAATGGCCAAAAATAACAGTAAGCCACCCACTATCATCATACAGATTTGGCCGAACTCAAAGTTAGCAATCCCTGTTTCAGACCATAAGGTCTTCAATCCTTCCATAGTACTCCCTTACGCTAAGCTGAGTAGTGGAGCGCCTACAGTCACTGCATCGCCTTCTTTAACATTCAACTCTTGAACAATTCCATCACGAGCAGCTCGAACTTCCGTTTCCATCTTCATCGCTTCTAAGATAAGCAGAACGTCACCTTCAACCACTTCCGTACCCGGTTGAACGATAACTTTAAAGATATTTCCCGCCAGTGGAGCCGGCACAGCTTCCGCGTTCGATGGTGCAACGAGTGCCGCTTGGGTAGATTGAGCGGGCTTTGCCGATGGTGTTGCAGATGTGAGCTCACCTTGAGGGCCGACTTCGACATCATAAACTTGACCATCCACTTTCACGCTATAGTGCTCAATACCACCCGAAGCTTGTACAGGTACTGGTGCAACTGAGGGCTTGGTTTCTAGTGTTGGTGCGGGCTCAAAGGCTTCAGGGTTGTGGCGGTTCTTAAGGAACTTCAGACCGACTTGTGGAAAAAGTGCGTAAGTCAATACATCATCAACCGTCTCTTCAGCTAAAGAGATGCCGTCTGATTTCGCTTTTTCTAAAAGTTCTGTCGTTAACGTATCCATTTCTGATTTAAGTAAATCAGCAGGTCGACAAGTGATTGGCTCAGCCCCATCGAGAACTTTCGCTTGCAGTTCAGCATCCACTTCAGCAGGAGCTTGACCGTATTCACCTTTCAGCACGCCCGCCGTCTCTTTGGTGATGCTCTTGTAGCGCTCCCCGGTTAAAACGTTGATAACCGCTTGAGTACCGACAATCTGAGATGTTGGCGTTACCAAAGGAATATATCCAAGATCTTTACGTACCCGTGGGATCTCCTCAAGCACTTCGTCCATACGGTCGGCGGCGCCTTGCTCTTTAAGTTGACCTTCCATGTTGGTTAACATGCCACCAGGGACTTGAGCGATCAAGATGCGAGAATCGACACCTTTTAGCTGACCTTCCCATTTCGCGTACTTTTTACGTACATCTCGGAAATACGTAGCAATAGGCTCAATCTGGTCAAGCTTAAAGTTGGTATCGCGCTCTGTACCCTCTAACATCGCCACAACCGTTTCAGTTGGCGTGTGGCCGTAAGTGCAGCTCATTGAAGAAATTGCGGTGTCTAGAATATCGATCCCCGCTTCAACGGCTTTAACCGCTGTAGCTGTCGATAGCCCCGTTGTTGCGTGGCTATGTAACGCTAAAGGTACGTCACACGATGCTTTGATACGCGTAATCAGCTCTTCCGCTTCATACGGTTTCAATAAACCTGACATATCTTTGATACACAGTGAGTGACACCCCAAGTCCTCTAAACGTTTAGCCAAATCAACCCAAGTATCGGTGTTATGAACCGGACTGGTCGTATAAGACAACGTACCTTGCGCATGACCACCAACATCGATCGTTGCTTTCACCGCGGTTTCAAAGTTACGTACGTCATTCATCGCATCAAAAATTCGGAATACGTCCATGCCATTATAGTGGGCACGTTCAACAAACTTTTTGACGACATCGTCCGCGTAGTGACGATAACCCAACAGGTTTTGACCACGCAGTAGCATCTGCATGGGGGTATTGGGCATCGCTTTTTTCAGCTTGCGTAAACGCTCCCATGGGTCTTCGCCTAGAAAACGGATACACGAATCATACGTCGCCCCGCCCCAAGTCTCTAATGACCAGTAGCCGACTTTATCCAGTTCGGCGGCAATTGGCAGCATATCTTCGATACGCATGCGAGTAGCAAATAGTGACTGGTGCGCGTCACGAAGTACCACATCTGTAATCGCTAGTGGTTTAGACATGCTCATAAACTCCTTTTTAATCCTTTAAATGCTACTTAGCAGTAGACGCACGGTATTGGTGAACCGCAGCCGAAATTGCTGCCACAACTTGTGGACTAACAGTAGAAGGGGTTGGTTGTGATTTGTTAATTTTTTTAGATGCTGCGATCGGTTCTGGTACTTCTTCTGGTACCAGTTTTGACATCAACCGAACGAGGTAAACGAGAATAGTGAGGAAAATAAAGACAACGGACATCCCCGTTATCATTAGAGTAGCCGCATCTCCTAGCAGGCTTCCAATATTAGTCATGTTGCTTCCTTTCTTCGTCATCCTGACATATGTACAGAATTTCAGCGAATAGTGATCCCGACTGTTGGATTATCTCGATTGGTTAAATTTTGTCAATTTTGTTTAAGGTGCTGTTACGTGTAACGCACACATGAGGTTAATTATTCGCATGGCAGATCACATAAATCCGTTAAATACATCACTCGCAGATATTTAAACTGTGAGCTAAATATAGATTTTGTAGATTGGAGTATGAGGCAGACAGAAGAGCAAGGTGATAATCAAGAATCATTGGAATACAACAGGTTATAAACCATCGCATTTAACATTTAATTAACAGCCAATCCAGAGGTATAAAAAAAGCCTCGTGAAATGAAGTGACCCCATAAAGTTGGACATTTCTGTTAAGCGGCTTTCAAGGCCTGAGTTCGATATTCTATCGGAGTCAGGCCTTTTAGTTTCACTTTTATACGTTTGGTATTGTAGTACTCGATGTATTCTTTAATTTTCTCTATCAGTGCATCTGCATCTTCAAAGCTTTGGTTGTGATACATCTCTGTTTTGAGTAAAGCAAAAAAGTTTTCAGCAACCGCATTATCCAAGCAGTTACCTTTTCTCGACATACTTTGTGTTAACCCACTCTCCGCTACCTTTTTTTGATACTGTCGAT